>NZ_CEWDCG010000079.1:0-12699 GCF_982436375.1 Coprobacter sp.
TTATAATGATTGTTATTAATGTTTCCCGTCTCGCTCTACTTCGTAAGTCTTTCCGGGTTCTGTCATTATATCATATTCATACACTTTGTATAATAGAGGATATTGGGGATTGATTTTCGGAGAAATTAAGGGAGTTTTTATGTTTGCCGTTTGGTAAAGGGGGTTAGGGTTATTACCTTTGGCCGGCTTTATTCCGTCTCCTTTTAAAGGAACGTAAGAGCGAATTCGCAGGTTTCCTCCGAGCTTTGATAATATACGGGCTTTATTGAGTTGTACACCGTCCCAGTCCATACTGACTTCAAAACCTCCGCGTGCCATAAGGCCGTTTACACTTCCTTTGCGCCACACATCGGGTAAGGCCGGCAACAAATGTACAGCCCCGTCGTGACTTTGTAGTAACATTTCGGCTACACCGGCCGTATATCCGAAGTTCCCGTCTATTTGGAAAGGTGGATGTGCATCAAAGAGATTCGGGTATGTTCTTCCGTCATTATTACCCTTTTCTACCAGCATCAACATGTTTTGTATGATTTTGTAGGCGTGGTTACCGTCTAGCAAACGTGCCCATAAATTAATTTTCCATCCGATAGACCAGCCTGTCGCTTTATCGCCTCTGTAAACTAAAGAGTTGCGGGCAGCTTGGAAAAGTTCGGGATGATTGTACGGTGAAATTTGATTGCTGGGATATAGACCGTATAGATGTGAAACGTGACGGTGGTCATTATTGGGATCATCTACGTCTTGAAGCCATTCTTGTAATTGGTTATACTGGCCGATTTGCATAGGAGCAAGGCGATCTATCATATTTTGCAATTTATTGCAGTAATCCGCATCTCCATTTAATATTTTAGTTGCTTGCAAGGCGTTTGAGAGAGCGTCGAATGCGATCTGATTGTCCATCGTGCAACCGGCTACGATAGAGTTACCGTTACCTCTCGGTCCATGTTCCGGAGAACTTGACGGTACGGTTACCATCCATTTATATGTCGGGTGTTCTGTCAAAAAATCGAGGAAAAAATCGGCAACGCCTTTTAGTGCCGGGTAAACATCTTGCAGATATTCCTTATCTCCGGTGTAAAGATAATGTTGCCAGACGTGTTGAGAGAGCCAAGCTCCACCATTGGGCCATACATAATCTGCACCATCGACAGGGCCGCAGCTGCGCCATAAGTCTGTATTGTGGTGTGTTACCCATCCGTTGCAACCGTACATCTCTTTTGCAGTCTCTTGTCCGCTTACTGAAAGCTCTTTAACCATTTGGATCAGAGGTTCATGTGTTTCACTAAGATTGGTTACTTCTGCAGGCCAGTAATTCATCTCTGTATTGATGTTTATCGTGTATTTACCGTCCCACGGAGCTTGTAATTTTTCGTTCCAGATTCCTTGAAGATTTGCCGGTTGACCTCCGGGTTGGGATGAAGATATGAGTAAATAGCGTCCGAACTGGAACATTAGTACGGCGAGTGAAACATCATTCCCGTTTTTAAAATTTTTTACTCGTAAATGGGTCTCTTCTTGTGCCTCTTTAGACGTGCCGAGATCCAATGTTACTCGATCGAATTGCTTTTTGTAGTAAGCAATGTGATCGGCCAAAGCTTTTTCATAAGGTTTCTTTAGTGCTGCTTTCATATAAGCGTCTGCACGTTTATGCTCATTTGCACTTACATCATTGTAATTAACAAAGTTTGTAGCGGCTGAAATATAGATAGTAGCGGTCGTTGCATCGGAAACTGAAATTTTATTGTCCGAAGTTTTTACTTTGCCGTCTGTCGTTTTTATGAATGTCTGGTTTTCAAGTCGGATAACACCGGGCACGCCTTCATGATCAGCACCTTTTCCTGATAGAATTAATTTTCCCTTTTGGGTGAAAACGGTGTGTTTTAACGGTGATACATAGTCGGCTGTAAAGTTCAAAGCACCTTGTTTATCACTAGTGATTTGCATGATTACTACATTATCGGCAAATGACGTAAATAACTCTCGTGTATAGGTTACACCGTTTACTTTGTAACGAGTGGTAGCAACAGCTCTTGTTAAATCTAAGTCTCGGTAGTAATCTGTGTAATTTTCATGTCCGTCAAAATGTAACTTTAAACTTCCTATGGTTTGGTAAGGCATTCCGTTGCGGGGAGTCCTGAATTTTTTTTCCATGATCGGTTTGGCCTCTTTTGATTTACCTTCGAAAATGAGACGTCGTACTTCTGGCAGAATGTCTTTTGCTTCCGGATTGTCATTGCGGTGTGGGCCGCCTCCCCATACAGTCTCTTCATTTAGTTGAATTTCTTCGTTATCTGGAATTCCGTAGACCATTGCTCCCAGTCGGGAATTTCCTAAGGGTAAAGCTTCGACCCATTGTGTCGCAGGCTGTTTGTACCATAGCTTTAGATTTTCAGCTTTTACCAGAAGAGCGCACATGATTAGAAAAGTGCTTGATAGAAAAATCTTTTTCATGATAGTGTGTGTTATGTAAATATTATGTGTTTTTATAAATTCGACGGGAATAGATTGTCCGGAGGCGAATTTAAGAATAAAAAATGAAATATAAGAACGCCATGCCTCAGAAAAACAAGGCATGGTGCTTTTGTAATAGTTGTTATTTTATGAGGTGTTAGAAACTTATTCTTGTACACCTTTCATCGAAACTTCAATAAATGCGGCTTTTGAAAATAACTTTTTCATTAATTTTTGGATACTTTCCGGAGTCTGTTTTTTTACAATATCTTCGAATCCCGACATATTATCAATACCGTACCGGTTATATGTATTGATTACTCCTAACCAGTATTTATTTTCATGCAAATTTTCCGTATGACTTTTCAGCATGTATTCTTTTACTTTATTGAAATCTTTTTCCGAAGGTCCTTCATTTATGGTCTTTTCCAATTCAGAAATAGCTCGTTTCTGGAGTTTCTCTTGCATTTCGGGATTTGTGTCGAATCCGAAAAGGAACATCCACGTGTCTGTTTCTTTAGAGAGGACAGACTGAGTCCCGACACCGTATGTTCCGCCCTCTTCCTCCCGAATGGTCGCAGTATAAACAATATCCATAATTTGGTCGAACATGTTCAGTTTTATGTTGTTTTCCAAAGAGTATTTACATTTGCCTACATACGCCCCATATACTGTTGAAGTCAGAGTCTGCATGGGTTTTTCAAAATGGTTAGTATAATTATCCATGCGAATTCCCACTTTATCCGTACCCGGTTTTTCTTTGCTGTATGTAGATGGGAGAGAAGCAATGTATTTTTCTACCAGCGGTTTCAGTTCTTTCTCATCAATATTTCCGACAAACGTAAATGTGAAATCAGAAGCGTCTCCAAACCGTTCTTTCCATATTTGCAATATCCTGTCATAGTCGGTCTGGTCTATTTCTTCAGGTTTCAGACTCATTTTTCTCGGGTTTTCTTTATATAAAGCGACATTGAGAGAATCTTTGAAGGCTGCACGAGGATTGGCGCTGGCATTTTTCAACATGTCCTTTATTTTGCTTTTCCATGCTTCTACAGCTTCTGGATCTTTATGCTGATCTGTAAATGAGAGATAAAGCAACTGCATTAATGTAACCAAATCTTTAGGAGTAGAACTTCCGTTAACGATTTCAGAGCGGTCGTCCAGTCCTATGCTCAGAGATACGTTTTTTCCGGCCAATACTTTTTTTAGATCTATGTTATTAAAGTTTCCTAATCCTCCCAAATCTATAATATTATTGAATATTTTAAGGTTGGGAATATCTTTGTCTTCGTATAACAGATTTCCGCCTTTGCTGATGCCGGTCATTAAAATTTCGTCATCTTTAAACGTCGTTGGTTTAATAACGACTTTAGCACCGTTTGATAGAGTCCATATCGTTGTACCGAATTTTTTGTCGGTAGTCGTTTTTATTATGCTTCCGGCTTTAGGTTCGTGGCTGATTAACGGTTCGTTCGAAACTTTATCGGTATAGGGTTGAAGTTCCTCATTTTTAATCTCTTTTAAAAGAGTCAGTATTTCTGCTTCCGATGGATATGAAACTCCGTCTTTTTCTGGTCCGGTAATAGTAACTACGATATTTTCTTCTCCGATAAGGTCTTGTATGTATTTGTTTACTTGTTCGATACCGGTAGAAGCAGCGACTTTATTTAAAAGCATATAGTCGGTTTCGATACCGCATATTGATCCTCCATCTGTAAAATGGCTGACATATTCTTCAACATAAGAATTATTCTTTTGCTTTTCCCGTTCTTTATACATACTTTCGATCATACTCAACAGATTAGCCTTTGCCCGTTCATATTCCGATTCGGTGAACCCAAATCGGTTTACACGTTCGGTTTCTTGGAGAAGAGCCTTAAGTGCTTTTTGAGTTTCTCCCTCTTTACTGACAGCCATAGTCGTAAATGCATCCATTGTTTTGGAAACAATAAAATTTGCGTCATAGCTGTATGCAGACATGAAAGGGGCATTCGGCTTTTCTGATATTTCTTTTAGACGATCGTTCAGCATCATTGAAGTGACCGATTTAAGGTAAATACCGGCAATACCCGCAATAGTAGCTTTCAGCTCTTTGGTCATAGGTTTGTGTTTGTAATATACGGTCACTTGACTACCTGTAGCTTCTTTATCTTTTGCAATGGCGATAATCGGTTCTTTATTGTCGGGGACGGTATAGTAGATTCGTTCGGCAGCATTTTCCGGTTTGGGAATGGCATTGAAAATTTCCTTTAGTTTTTTTTCTGTTTTATCTGCATCTATATCTCCTACAATAATAATTCCTTGTAAGTCGGGACGATACCATTTGTGATAATAATCTTTTAATGTTTGGTAAGGAAAGTTCATAACTATATCCATTGTCCCGATAGGCATACGGTTGGCATATTGGCTACCTGCGAATACCTGTGGAATAAGTTTTTCGAGAATACGCATGTTGGCGTTGGTTCGGGTTCTCCATTCTTCTCTAATTACCCCCCGTTCTTCATCGATTTCTTTGTCTTCCAAGGCAATGGCATTAGACCAGTCGTGTAAGATGAGCAGACATGAATCAACGATACCTTCACGGTTTACAGGAACATTTGATATGTTATAAACCGTCTCATCGAATGATGTATATGCATTTACGTCTGTTCCGAATTTTACTCCATTCGATTCTAAATAATTCAGCATCGATTTGCCTGGAAAATTTTTACTTCCGTTAAAGGCCATGTGTTCCAGAAAATGAGCAAGACCTCTTTGGCTGTCGTTTTCTAATATCGAACCGACGTTTTGTGCGATATAAAATTCGGCTCTATTTTTAGGAAATGCGTTATGACGAATATAATAGGTCAGCCCGTTTTCCAGTTTTCCATATTTAACTTTCGGGTCGATAGGCAGAGTGGCCATTTGTTGGGCATACGTTATCAGCCCGAATACTGTCAATAAAATAAATGTTGTTACACTGCGTAATTTCATTACTTTCTTATTTTAATTAATAATTTTCATTTATTCAATTTCTGCAGAAGAAACATATCCGTTCATCATCGCATAAAAACTGAGTCCGGACACACTTTTTATTCCCAATTTGGCTGTGATGTTTTTTCTGTGACTCAAGACCGTATTGATACTGATATTGAGTCGGTCTGCAATCTCTTTGTTAAGAAATCCTTGTGCTATAAGTTGTAGTACTTCTATTTCTCTGGGGGACAGTTCTTCCTGACTTTCGTTCGAAAATTTTTGACATGTGCGTTCGATCAGGTTTTGTAATTGTTCGATCAAAGAGTTTTGTTCTGAGCGTATGCAAAGCTGGTATTCTATATTTGAAAAGTCCGTTTGCGGATAACTACAGTCTGTCAGCAGAATGGTTTTCCCTTTACGCGGAAGGAAAAAATCATAATGGAGCAGAAATGTATCCGGAAATGTGAAGTATAAATCATATTTCTCCGGAGATTCTGATAAGAAATATTCGGTATCGGTATATACCGTGATATTCCCGGCAGAAAAATAATCGGTTAGAATTTGTTTCAATCCGATATTGATCAATGTAACAGGAGAGATAATCGCAATATCTTTATTATGTAACATTAAGCCTGATTCGTTTTAATTGTCGTTTTTTCCTCGTTTCATAGCTTCATTCATCGGTAACAAAATTCTGTTGCGAATGCGGTTATGTTGTTTTATATCTTTTTCAAGCGTATAAATCGCGAAAATTACCCCATAGCAGAGGTTCGGATCTATCGTCCCGGACAAATGCATAACGAACAAACTGGTGAGATCATGAAGCTTTTCTTCTAAAGAGTTTTGCTCATCATACGATCCTTTTGTCGGAAGTTTTATTCCATCGGGACGTTGGTTGCCTATTTTTTCAGACAGTAGTTTTATTTCGGGAAACCATACAGCCCGGTCATGCTCGATACGGCTCAATAACTCATTTTTCACTTTCAGAAAAAATTGATGTATCAATTCGAGATTGTTTCCCGAAGTCCCACTGTGCTGAATGAGCGAATTGAAATGTCGCTCAATATTAGGTAACTGAAAGCACTCATAATAAATGTTGGTTTTTGTCAGATAGTCCACTATTTGAGTCGCACAAAACGTTTTTAGCCTGTTTTCCGGAAAAAACTCTTCATTGATGAATGTGTTTAGTATTGTGAGAAAGAAATCCGTATCGAGAGAATTTTCTTCACAAACCGAGCGGATACTCTTGTCTCCTATACCTAATGTGATCCCGAACCGGTTTAATACGGGTATCAATGTCGGTTCGTGCAATATGATGTCGCAGAGCTTCATATCTGCATATACTAAAGGCATATTCTTTAATTATTAGAAAGTTTAAATATTCACACAGTTATATGATTCCCGATTCCGTGATTATGTAGTCCATCGGAATATCATGTTTCTCTACAGGCAAAAAGTCTGTAATCTGACAATCGTAACAGATTCCTATTTTGCATGTTTCAACTTGTGATAGTAACCTGTCGTAATATCCTTTGCCTCGTCCCAGCCGATTACGTTTTTTGTCGAAAGCGACTCCCGGAATAATGATCATATCTATAACCGAAAGATCGGTAATTCTGTCTCCTTGAGACTCGATGATTCCGTAACGTCCTGTTTTGAGTTTTTCCGGATGATAATTTCTGATTATCAGATTGTCCCCTTTTACGGCTGGAAGTAAGAGGCGTTTATCTTCTTTCCATAATCTCAAAAAAGAAGAAGTATCTACTTCATCCGGTAAAGAATGATATAAAAGAATCGTTTTTGCCTGTTTAAATTCCGGCAACTGTTCTATACGACATCTGATCTGTTCCGAGAATCGGGTTCGCTCTTCTGCCGTTATATTTTTTTTTAGGTCTTTTATGCTCATTCTGATGTCAGACTTCTTGCACATGACTTTATTTTTTATTTATCAGGTATTTCCGGAAAACCTTTATTTTCATCAAGAATATCTACTGCTTTCAGAAATGTTTTATCTTCCAGCATCAATATCGGATAAAATGCTTCATCTCCCAATAAATTCCGGGCTATATAAGCATGTAATTGGTTATTTATTATTTTTCGGGAAATATTAATATATACCGGACGGGGTTTTACTCCTTTTGATGCGGCATATATAACAAACTCATCAAGTAAAGGTTTCCGTTTCAAATATTGCAATAGACTTCCGTAATCTTTAAATTGAGATAGTTCTTTTCTGTGTTTATTCGTATATTCCAGAGCGAACTGATAAATAATACCGTTATTTACGACATTGTTCAGGTAGGACGTAATACCGATTGTATCTCGGGGTACGAATATGTCCGGCATAATACCGCCTCCGCCATATACAATGCGTCCGTTTCGAGTTTCGTAGCTTAAGGAATCGTTTAGCTTGATGCTGTCTTTTGTATCAAATTCTCCATGCAAGAAACGGTTCATCAGATCTTGATTGTAATCTTCTATATCCCCCATCTTATACTCTTTTTGTATCGATCTTCCGGAAGGGGTATAATATCTGGCGATGGTCAAGCGTATAGCCGATCCATCGGAAAAAGGAATCTGCTGTTGTACCAGTCCTTTCCCGAATGAACGTCTTCCTACTATCGTGCCGCGGTCATTATCTTGAATTGCTCCTGCAAAAATTTCGCTTGCAGATGCAGACCATTCATCCATAAGTACGACCATTTGATTATTTTGAAAAGCCCCTGTCCCGTCCGAGTAGGCTTCGTTTCCTTCACTGCGGGGAAAAGCCTTTCCTTCGGTATATACAATCAATTGGTCTTTGGGAAGAAACTCATTAACCATTTTAATTGCGGCATCCATGTATCCTCCTGTATTGCCCCGTAAATCGATAATATATCGGTCAGCACCTTCCTTTCGCAATTTAGCCAAAGCATTCATAAATTCATTGTAAGTATTACGCCCGAATTTACTGATCTTCAGATATCCTGTTTTGTCATTTATTTTGAATGATACATCTACGCTATTGACAGGAATGTCGCCTCGAGTGATGGTAAAATTAAGCAGTTTCTTTGCCGATGAACGTTTTATACCTAAATCAACTTTAGAGTCTTTTAGACCTCTCAGCTTCTTCATTACTTTATCCATAGGTTCTACGCTTTTACCCACAAAAACCGTATCGTTGATCGTAACAATTCGGTCTCCCGGGAGAATCCCTGCTTTTTCTGATGGTCCGCCGGGTATAACACTGACTACCGTAATCGTATCGTTCAATATACTGAATTGTATGCCGATACCGCTGAAGCTTCCCTCCAGTTCTTCATTTACGCTGAGCAGATCTTTGGCTGGAATATATGCAGAATGGGGATCTAATTCTCCGATAATTTTAGGCATTGCGTTTTCTACCAGCTTGTTGATATTTACTGTATCGACATATTGACTTTGGATGATGCTCAATAGAGTTTCTATTTTATTCTGTTTTGCAAAAATACGAGAACCTATTGTACTGGCTTGATGGTAAAAACGTCCTATACAAATTCCCAAAACGATACTTATTGCAATGATAAAAGGAAGCCAGATTGCGGTTTTTTTCTTCATAATCGATATTACCTGTAAAACTTCTATATATTAATTTAAGAGTCTGCTTTTAATGTTGGTTTCACTATTTGACCTCAACAAAATCAACTTCTATTCCGGCTTTTTTTAAGAGGTCTATTCCATCATTCAGTCTATAATATTCTGAAAAAACGACTCGGCGTATTCCGGATTGAATGATCAGTTTGGCACATTCTATGCATGGTGAAGATGTGACATATAGGGTTGCTCCATCACTGCTATTATTCGATCGTGCGACTTTCGTGATTGCGTTTGCTTCGGCATGTAAAACGTATGGGTATGTACGGTCGTTTTCGTCTTCGCAAACATTTTCAAATCCTGCAGGAGTTCCGTTATATCCGTCCGATATTATCATTTTTTCTTTAACGATAAGCGCTCCGACTTTTCTGCGTTTACAATATGAATTTTCCGCCCAAATAAGAGCCATACGTATATAACGTTTGTCCAATGTTAATTGTTTATCTTCCGAGTTCATCTTTTCTATATTAAAATTCGGATATATTTCCACCAATTTTATGCAAATGTACGTCTTTTTAGCTATATATCATTTTTTTTCTCCTAAATAAACCCAAATTTTATATCTGTTCTTTTAGCCATTGAATTTCTTCTGCCCAGATCGATTCATCAGGAGTTTCGAGAATCAGCGGAATATTATCCATTCGAGGGTCTTGCATGATGCGGCGGAACAATTCTTTTCCGAGAATGCCTTTCCCTAAACTGTCATGTCTGTCTACATGAGATCCTAAACCTTTTTTAGAATCGTTAAGATGCATTCCTCGTAAATATTTGAATCCGATGATTTCATCAAATTTTCGGAAAGTCGCTTCATAACTTTCTTCGGTCGTGAGGTCATATCCTCCGGCTATGGTATGGCACGTATCTATGCATACGCCGACACGGCTTTTGTCTTCTACTTTATCTATAATATAGGCGAGATGCTCGAATGCATAACCGACATTAGATCCTTGTCCTGCTGTATTTTCTATTACGGCCGTTACATCGTGTGTCGCATCCAATGTCATATTGATAGAGTCAGCAATGCGGTCGAGACATGTTTCGAGCGATATTTCTTTCAAATGGCTTCCCGGATGGAAGTTCAATAGTCGCAGGCCTAACTGTTCGCAACGTTGCATTTCGTCAAGGAAAGCTTCTCTTGATTTTTCGATTCCTTCGTTCGTAGGGTGTCCGAGGTTAATCAAATAACTGTCATGCGGTAATATTTGTGCTGCTGTATAATTATATTTTTCGCATCGTTCATGAAATAAATCGATGCTTTCTCTGGAAAGCGGTGAAGATTTCCATTGCCTTTGATTTTTTGTAAATAAGGCAAATGCCGTAGCTCCTATCTTAAATGCGTTTTCCGGTGCATTTTCTACACCTCCCGAAGCGCTTACGTGTGCTCCTATATATTTCATAAATATCGAATTTTAAGTTTGATAATAAATACAAATTTACACTTTTCTATTGGATATTGAAGCCTTCTATGCTATTTTCATTCAGAAATGGAAAAAGATTCTTTATCTTTGAAACGGTAAATAACATGAATGTATTTTTAGAACCTGTTTGAATTTCGTTCGGGTTGTTAAAAAGTGATTGAAAATCGCTTATTTGTATGTATCTGATATATGTTGAGTAAAAATAAAATAAAATTTGTCCATTCTCTTGAGCAGAAAAAAGCTCGACGGGAAACAGCATGTTTCGTTGCCGAAGGAAATAAATTGGTAAATGATACGATAAGAAGTTTTGATTGCAGATTATTGGTTGCAACGGCTTCTTGGCTTGAGGAGCATCCGGGATTAAGGGCTGAAGAAATTATAGAAGTGTCTTCGGAAGAGATCAAAAAGGTGTCATTGCAGAAGACCCCGCAAGACGTAATTGCCGTTTATCGTATTCCTGATTATTCTATAAATTTCGAGAGTTTGGACGGATGTCTCTCTATTGCTTTAGATACGGTACAAGATCCGGGAAATATGGGGACAATTATCCGTTTGGCAGATTGGTATGGTATTGAGAATATTTTTTGTTCTTTGGGTTGTGCAGATATATATAATCCTAAGACCGTACAGGCGACAATGGGGGCCTTGGCGAGAGTGAAGGTTTGTTACGTAGATTTAAAGGATCTTTTTGAAACGGTAAAGATTCCGGTTTATGGAACGTTCTTGAATGGTGAAGATATATATAAGTCTGAGTTGACTTCACATGGAATTATTGTGATGGGAAATGAAGGGAAAGGCATATCTGAAAATTTAGAACGTTGTATTTCAAAACGTCTTTTTATTCCTAATTATCCGCAGGGAAGGGAAACGACGGAATCCCTTAATGTCGCGATTGCAACTGCCATTGTTTGTGCAGAATTCCGTCGTCGTATGCGATAAATTATAAGCCTTTTTTCTTCGCTTCATCCCAAATCGCATCCATTTCGGACAAAGTCATGTCTTTTAAGTTGCGTCCTTGTTGAATTGTGTGCTGTTCGAGATAGTTAAAACGACGTATGAATTTTTGATTCGTACGTTCCAACGCATTTTCCGGATTGATTTTATATAGACGTCCGGCGTTGATGATGCTGAATAATAGATCTCCGAATTCAGCCTCCATCTTGTCTGTTTCCATATTTTCGATTTCGGTCTGTAACTCTTGAAATTCTTCTTTTACTTTTTCCCACACTTGACTGCGTTCTTCCCAGTCGAACCCGACATTTCTTGCTTTGTCTTGAATGCGGTGAGCCTTGACCATTGCCGGAAGAGCCGAAGGTACTCCTTCAAGAACAGTCTTATTTCCGCCTTTCTCTTTTAGCTTTAACTGTTCCCAGTTTTGTTCTACTTGATTAGAGGTTGCAGCATCGGTGTCTCCGAATACATGAGGGTGTCTGTAAATCAGTTTATCACATAATGAATGACATACGTCAGCTATATCGAATTGATCTTTTTCTTCAGCTATTTTCGCATAAAATGCAATATGTAATAAAACATCTCCCAATTCTTTACGAATGCCGTCGATATCGTTTTTTATGATTGCATCGCATAATTCATAAGTTTCTTCTATTGTATTTGTTCGTAAGCTTTCATTAGTCTGCTTCTTGTCCCACGGACATTTTTCTCTTAATTCATCCAGAATGTCCAGAAAGCGGCCGAATGCCTCCATCTTTTCCTCTTTACTATGTTTCGTCATTTTAATTGTTGTTTAAAACGGTTCAGACCGTTATTTAAGAAATTTATATATTGTTTTATATCGATACTATAGCCGTATGCAGAACTTAAAGGGTTGCCTTTGGGAGTAAGAATTACTTGGTAAGGTTGGGATTCGCTTCCGAATTTTATTTGTTGCAAAGCTTGCCATTTTTCTCCGAAAGTCGTAATTTTCGTCGGTTTCCCGTCGATAGAAATGATTTCTGCTTTTGGGAGTTTGGTTTTGTCATCTACCATTAGTCGTATGACGACGAATTCTTGATCGAGCAAGTGTTTGATGCGTGGATAAGTCCACACCGAAGCTTCCATTTTCCGGCTTTCTGCACAGCCATATCCGGAAAATTCGAGTAATACGGGTTTCTCGGAATTTTTGGCGTATTCCATACCTTCATTATAGTTGTCGAAATGATTGCCGAAATCTTTTGTGTAAAGATTGAAGTCTTGTGCATAGAGAGGAGGAACTAAAGCCCCTATTTCTTTTAATGGAGCACCCAAAAGACCCGGTACCATGTAC
>NZ_CEWDCG010000080.1:0-12635 GCF_982436375.1 Coprobacter sp.
TCCAGAATAATCTGGTGCGAACTCGCTTTCGGTCGTTCATTCACTCTTTCTTCAAAACTTCTCATAATCGTTTGTTTAATAATAAATAATAAAAACCATACAATTGTAGTATTTTTACAACACAAAGAAAACAACATAATGAAGAAGTTCTATGCTATAATTATAAAAAATAGCATATCTGAGCAAAAAAGATGGTTTATATACCATTCAAATACCCCAAAAAAAGAGAGACTCCATTCAAAGAATATTAAATTATAGGTTTTATATACAGAATTTATCCTGAAGCGACTTTCTTGTTATGAAAAGATCGTGTACCTTTGTAAAAGCAAAAACAAAAGTCTGTCAAAATTTTGCACAGACATTTTTGGGATTGTTTTGAGGACATTTTTCAGTCCCGACAAGGAGCATTGAGAACTGCGTAACATGCAGATACAGGAAAATAGTTTCCAAAGGACGGATAGATTTTTTGCTATCGGAAAATTTAGACAGGCTCTTAGAACATTCAAATTATTTAAACATAAAAAAGTATGGCGACAAAACCTTTTAAGTATCAAGAACCTTTTCCTCTGGGAAAAGACACTACCGAATATTATTTGCTTACCAAAGATGGTGTATCGGTAGAAACCTGCCACGGTAAAGAAGTTCTTGTGGTAGAGCCCGAAGCGCTTACCCATTTGGCTAATACGGCAACCCGTGACGTAGCATTTATGCTGAGACGTGAACATAACGAAATGGTAGCCAAAATACTTCATGATCCTGAAGCCAGCGAAAACGACAAATACGTAGCGCTCACCATGTTACGAAATGCAGAAGTTGCATGTAAAGGACAACTTCCATTCTGTCAGGATACCGGAACGGCAATTATTGTCGGGAAAAAAGGCCAACAGGTGTGGACAGGAGGTGGCGATGAAGAAGCACTTTCTTTAGGTGTGTATAAAACCTATACCGAAGAGAACCTTCGTTACTCGCAAAATGCGCCGTTAGATATGTACAAAGAAGTAAATACCGGCTGCAATCTTCCCGCACAAATCGACCTTTATGCCGTAGACGGGATGGAATATAAATTTCTTTTTGTAGCCAAAGGCGGCGGTTCTGCCAATAAAACTTACTTGTTTCAAGAAACAAAAGCCCTGCTTAACCCCGACACTCTGGTTAAATTCCTTGTCGAGAAAATGAAAACTTTAGGAACGGCAGCTTGCCCTCCTTATCATATAGCGTTCGTAATCGGCGGAACTTCAGCCGAAACCAATCTGAAAACGGTAAAACTGGCATCGACCAAGTATTATGACAATCTTCCTACAAGCGGGAATGAATATGGTCGGGCATTCAGGGATGTCGAACTCGAAAAAGTAGTTCTCAAAGCTGCTCAAGAATCTGGTATCGGAGCACAATTCGGCGGCAAATATTTTGCACATGATGTACGAATCATACGCATGCCACGACACGGAGCTTCTTGTCCGGTAGGTATGGGTGTTTCTTGTTCGGCAGACCGAAACATTAAAGCTAAAATCACCAAAGACGGACTTTGGATCGAAAAACTTGATGATAAACCCGGAGAACTGATTCCGGAAGAATTACGTCAGGCAGGAGAAGGCAATGCTGTTAAAATAGACTTGAACCGTCCGATGAAAGAAATTCTTGCCGAACTCGACAAATATCCGGTTGCTACACGACTTTCTTTGAATGGAACGATTATCGTCGGTCGTGATATCGCCCACGCAAAAATCAAAGAACGCTTAGATGCCGGTGAAGATATGCCTCAATATCTGAAAGACCATCCGATCTATTATGCCGGTCCGGCAAAAACACCTAAAGGAATGGCATCCGGATCTTTCGGTCCGACAACTGCAGGCCGAATGGATTCTTATGTCGATCAATTCCAATCAAAAGGGGGATCGATGATCATGATAGCAAAAGGTAACCGCAGCCAACAAGTGACAGATGCATGTAAAGCTCATGGAGGGTTCTATCTTGGAAGTATAGGCGGACCGGCAGCTATTCTGGCTCAAAACAATATCAAAAAAGTAGAATGCTTAGAATATCCTGAACTGGGAATGGAAGCCATTTGGAAAATTGAAGTAGAAGATTTCCCTGCATTTATCCTCGTAGATAATAAAGGCAATGACTTCTTTAAACAGATAAAACCCCGTTGCAACGGAGGTTGTAAGCTCTAATTCGGTCATTCCATAAATCACAATAAAAAAGGCGCAAATTGTAATCGCGCCTTTTTTATTGTGATAGAAAAAAACAGGAAAACTCTTTCCAGCTTTCATCCATAAAATACTATCTTATTTCCTGTCCCCGAAAATACGCAACAAATACAAGAACAAGTTAATAAAATCAAGATATAACGACAGAGCTCCCAGCAATGCCAGCTTCTGGGTCTGCACATTTATTTCCTGATTAGCCAACATCTGTTTGATTTTTTGTGTATCATAAGCTGTCAGACCGACAAAAATCAACACTCCTGCATAGGTTATGATCCAATATATCATTGCGCTCTGCATAAAGATATTAACCACCGATGCAATAATCAAACCGATAACCGCCATAATCAAGATATTTCCCCAAGAAGACAAATCTTTTTTCGTAAAATATCCATATAAACTCATCGCTCCGAAAGTTCCGGCCGTAATAAAAAAGGTTGAAGCTATCGAACTACGAGTATAAACGGCAAAAAGGACAGACAGCGTAAGGCCGTTTAATAAGGAATAAAGCATAAACAAACCGGTCGCCGTAGTAAAGGACAAGGACATGATTCGCGCCGAAACATACCATACTAAACCGAGTTCTGCTATTAACAAAATAAAAAACGTAGCTCTACCGCTGAAAAGCAAAGATGACAATGTCGGAGAGTTTACTACGGCTAACGCCGTAATTCCCGTAATAGCCAATGCCACGGTCATCCATAAATAAACATTTTTGAGAAGAGTTGCTTGTGCGGCTTTCATCTCATAACTTGAAACATAATTCGTATCCATATTCTATTATTATATAGTTATTTCTATCTTTGTACTACCGCAAATATAAGATTTATTTAATTGTTAACATTATACTCTTGAAAAAAAGGTCTTATTTTGAAGAATATAAGAGTTTATTTAATATTTTTCAAGACCTTACAGGCCGACGTATCGGTACACGTCTCCTATTAAGACGCACCCTCAATAAGCTCAGATTTTCCTCAAATTGAGATAATTGATAGGATGCCTTATCGGGAATGCGATCGATATACCAGTAAAACAACACATAGGAAATAAAAGCCTCACGTATCGTACGCTTTATTATCCCATCCGTTCCCGGAAATACTTCGTCAGGCAACACCAGAACAAAACTAAATGTATCCTCCTGAACAGGAGGTACGCATGTCTCCGAAAGATATGCAGAAACAACACCATTAATTCGGTCACAAGCTTCCTGCATACGATCACGGGCCCACAACAACTCATCACCGGTTAATATCCAGCGATCACTCCACCCCTCAGTAGCCGCCCCATCAGGAGATAAAGAGACCGCCATATAAGATGTCCGTTTCAATAATTCCTGCATTAATTCATCTACTCCAATGACGACATGTACACATTTTTTTTTCATAACATCTAATTTTACGATTTCAATACACGAATACAAATACCCATAACCAATAAAACAAGCAATATCCAAAATAGATTAAGAGAAATGGAAAACGGTTCTTTTTCCACACTTTCTTTTCGATCTACTTTCACATGAACACTATCAAGCCGATCATATAGAACATCCTTTATAGATTTACTCTCCGAGATTACATCCTGTTTAGCCATAGATTGCGAACGCAACGTGACCGTACGCTTCTCCTTGACAGGCAAACAAGAAGCTGTATCATCACTGCCATACAAGACATGTTCCCAAACAATATCCCACCTCCGAGAATCAAATCCGGATTTGAAAAACAAATCTTTTATCGAGTCTCTCACGATAAACTGCGAAACAGAAACCGTATCCGATTCTATTTTCTGATCGGACAACCGATGGGTTGATCTGCAAGAAAAAAAAGAAAATAGAATACATAACATACAACATAACTTCATCATACAGTTTCTCCCCGCTGATTACGATATAAAATGAGACGAGCTGTCTGCATTCCGAAAAAGAACCGGGAAGCATTCTCTTCAGCCAATATAGTAAACAAAGCATCTTTAAAAGAAGCCAAAGGCTTTTCTTTCATATACTCTGCCACCCGCTGTGCCAGTTCCTGATACATAGATACTTTGAGCTCGTTACGACGAGCCAAAGGCAAACGGTTCATAATGCGACGGACATTACGTGCCGCTTCTTCAAAAGAAATATAATACCGGCCCTTACCGCTATGCAAAGCCCTAAGTATTACATCATCACGAGATACATACGGAGCTGATGTTCCGAGTGATTTCAATTCATCTTCATAAGCCCGAACAAAATCTTGTTCTTTGAATTTTCTAAAATAATCTTTTTTCATCCTCTATCATTTTTTTGATCGAGGTATTGGGTTCTGCCGTTAATCACTAACGGTATTCATGTTATTGGGATATGGCAAAGATAAAAACAATATTGTAATTATACAACAATATAATGGTTATTTAACAACAAATATATAAAAGGTATGACTTATTGTGTAAAAACTCAATATACTTTATTATATAAAATGCATAAAAAAGAGGTCTCTGTCAACAGAACCTCTTAAGAGCAGATCAGCAACCTCCACAGTAAAACATCAGTGAATGATAATCTTCAAAGTAATCGGGACTTTATAGAGATCGGCAACTCAGGCATAGCCCCATTTTGAGTACACACATAAGCAGATACCTCAACCGCCAGTTCATGAGCTTCCCGTATACTTTTCCCTTTTAAAATCGCAGAAATGAACGTTGCCGTAAAAGAATCACCGGCTCCTACTGTATCGGCAACCTCAATTTTCGGAGTATTCACAAAAGAGACATTCTCCCGAGTAAAAACATAACTTCCATTTACACCACATGTCAAGATAAGAATTTCTAAACCATACTCTGATAAAAGAGCTCGACACTTATCCTCCAAATCGATGCCCGGATATTCAAACATACGACTCACCGCGATCAACTCCTCATCATTAATTTTCAAGATATTGCATCTTTTCATAGAATTACAGAGAATTTCCTTATCATAAAACCCCTGCCGCAAATTCACATCGAATACTCTGTATTGTCCTGCCGCATCGGACATAACATCAAGAAAGCGGTTTATCGTTTCACGAGAGACAGTATTCCGTTGGGCCAATGAACCGAAACAAACCGCACGAGTCTTCTTTGCCAACTTTTCCAAATCAACCGTAAAGGGAATATTATCCCACGCTACATTCTCCTTTATCTCATAACAGGGAATTCCGGCTTCATCCAACTCGATCTGTACCGTACCGGTCGGATAAGGTACTCTTTGAATCAGATAATTAAAACGCCTGTTATTGAAACTTTCTAAAATTTCATTACCTAACTTATCATCACCGACAGCACTCACGACATAACCGTCAAAACCATATTGCGACACATGATAAGCAAAATTTGCAGGAGCTCCACCGATCTTTTTTCCTTCAGGCAGCATATCCCACAATACTTCTCCCATTCCTACAATAACATCATTCATGGCATTATATATTCTTCACATAAATATGTTTGATACGTTTGTTCTCAACCTCCCGTTCCTCTATCTGAAAATATTTATCCAAAGACTTCATCAACGGAGTCAGTTTTAAAAAACCATAGTTGCGGGGATCAAAATCAGGTTTCTTCTTCATAATCAATCCTCCCACCTCAGCAAGAAATGCCCAACCGGTATCATCGGCCAAATCATCGATAGTCGTTCTGAACAAATTGATCAGATCCTTTCCGATAACCTCTTTTTCTGTAGCTTCCGACTGAACCGAAAGATCAACTCCAAAGTCTTTTTTACCCGGAAGATCAGTATCCCCGACCTTCAAAATCTCCAAATAAATAAATTTATCACATGACACGATAAAAGGATTCGGAGTTTTCTTTTCACCGATACCGATAACAAGCATCCCCGATTCCCGTAACCGTGTAGCCAATCGGGTAAAGTCGCTATCACTGGAAACAATACAAAAGCCATCGACCTTTTCGCTATGCAATATATCCATGGCATCGATAATCATTGCCGAGTCGGTAGCATTCTTTCCTGTAGTATAACTATACTGCTGAATCGGAGTGATTGCATTCTCCAAAAGAGAAGATTTCCAACCGGAAACTGTCGGTTTCGTCCAATCTCCATAAATTCGTTTAATTGTCGGAATACCGAACTTGGCAATCTCATTCAACAT
The DNA here is from genome assembly GCF_982436375.1 of Coprobacter sp. Taxonomy (NCBI): domain Bacteria; kingdom Pseudomonadati; phylum Bacteroidota; class Bacteroidia; order Bacteroidales; family Barnesiellaceae; genus Coprobacter; species Coprobacter sp. Next base: position 6,323 of record NZ_CEWDCG010000080.1, read on the forward strand.
TCCTTTTACATTCGAATACGGGATATTATCCGCATCTATCAAAACCGCCAACTTCAAATCTTTATTATCCTTCATCTCTTCACTCTTATATTAAACCATAAACAAATATAGTGAATATCTACCGACAAAACAGAAAATAAGATTGATTTTCAACCTATTTTTTATATCCAGATCTTCAAATATTCTTTTTGTTCCACGAAAACACTAATCATCGGGAGGGAGCTTATTACTCTTCCAAAACTTCAGAACTTATCTAAATTTTGTTCGGATCAGGTTTGAGGGATTCTTTCGAAGATACTCGTCTGCATCTACGAGGGAAATAGCAGACTATCACAAGCGAAAACAGAAAAACAGAGCGGAGAAAAACGTAGGATAGCCTGATAATACTTCCGTATTATAAAAAGTTCAATATATTGTAAAATAATAAAGTAATTACATCATAATGAAGCATTTCTACTTAAAAGAAGTTTCTCGAACAAGACGTAAGTTTGCTCTAATCTCACTAATTCTGCCTATGTTTGGAAAAGAAAAATCCCTGAACTTCGATGAAGTTCAGGGATTTTATATCGTTTTTCTTTCTTAGAAAGTGATGCCACCAGGAATCGAACTATTGATTCAAGTGGCTGAATATCTTTGATTTATCTTTCTGCAAGTAGCGTAATCTCCCGCTATTGCTCCACCTTTGACTTGCTTTGCAGTATCTTACGGAGGTGATTTCTTACTACATTACAAATGTTAATACTTTATTTTGAAATACAAGCAAATGCCTTGTGTTTTTGCTCCACCTCGGTGTAGGATTCCAACCGATTCATTTTTTATTCAAATTACCAAGCATATCAATAAGCAAAGATATACCATCTACCATAGTCATTGTTTCATGTTTGGCTATTTGTTTGTCGCATTCTTCAATTTGCCGTTGGCATTCCAAAGCTAAATTATATTCTCCCTACGTGTATCCTCCTGTGATTCTGGCTTTGTACACAATATAGTTGCATATTTGTGATAACTCCACAATCATAGAGCGGAAACGGGTAACTTGAGCTATGTTATATGCTAAAGAAGCACCTTCAACAATCATTTTTGCTTTTTCATCTTTTAATGTAGCTACTTTTGCGTCAAGAAAGGCTAAATCAATTGCATTATTCATATTATAATAATATCACTTTATTTCTTGTTTAATCTTTTAATCTCTTTGTCAAAGTCACTTTCAAGCATATCCATTTCTCGCTTGCGGTATATCTCAAATTCCTTTTCAGCTTTTTCTATGGCTTGTTTATGTGAAATATTGCCTTTACCGATCAAGATCTTTCGTTTGTGAGCTATAATCTGATTGTCAAGAGCTTCTATCCAGTCCTTCATAGACATAGGGTTCATCTCTAATGCCTGGAATTCTGCAAAATCGAGAAATCCTGAAACTAACAGATTCAGTCGTTGCAGTTCTATTTCTGACAAATAGTTTTTCGCAATTTTTACATCATCTTTGGTTACGTAATTACCTTTGAAATTAGTCATTCCGACAAACGGTTTTTCATTGTCCACACGGTTGTATATTACCTCAGCAGCTGTATTCTCATGAACCGCATAATGTAGTTTGTTTTGCACAGTGGCGAAAAAAGTTTTAGTTATTTCACTGCGAGGGTCATAGTCCGTAGCTGTAGCATATATGTCAGTAACCTGCTGGTAAAAATTTCGCTCGCTACTGCGAATATCTCTGATACGCTGCAATAATTCTCGGAAATAGCGGTTCCCTCCCTGTTTCAACCGTTCATCATCCATCGCAAAACCTTTCTGAATATATTCATGCAAACGTTGTGTTGCCCAACGCCGGAAGCGTGTAGCTATTTGAGACTGGACACGATATCCCAAAGCTATGACCATATCGAGGTTGTAATGAGCAACATCTCGTGATTGTGTCTTCCCTTCTATTGCTCCATGTTGAGTGGTTATTCGGAAATTCCGAACAACCACATTTTTATCAAGCTCTCCATCTTCAAATATATGCTTAATATGTTCGCTTACATTTGATTTACTCGTTTGATAGATCTCTGACAACTGGCTTTGTGTCAGCCATAAATCTTCGTCAGCAAAGCGTACCGATACACGAGTTATTTCGTTATCGTCCTGATATAGGATTATTTTGTTTTCTTCGTTCATACGCATTATTTATCCTCATTTATTTCTGTGTTGCTTATTTCTTTTGAATGCTTGATTTTCAAGATATCCATGAAGCCCTTATCTTTACCACGCCATCTACATACAACATAATTATTGAAATCGTATTTTCCTAGATTCAGATTATCCGCATGGTCCGATATTATAACCTGAGGCATAAATCCATATTTTTGTTGCATAGAATATAATGTGTTAGCAATTTGAATGAAAAGATTTGTAACTGCCCGCAAGTCGTCATCAGCTTCTTTCCCTTCTTTCTGTTTCAGATCCTTTGCATTAAATTCAGATGCCGTATCTATTGTTGCTGGAAAATAAACTTGGCTGGGTTGGTCAAGGAACAAAATTGTTGGGACGGTTGATTTCTCTCCTAATGATACAAAGAATTCTAGAATACCAAAAAATAAGCAAACATGTGAATACAACCAATTTGCACCACTTCCCATATTTCTCAAATAAACTTTTGTTCCATTGTTTTTCAAATGATATAGTTCAAACGTATGAATGTCAAAATGTAGATTAATTGGCTGGTAAGAGCTTTCAAAATCAAGATTTTTACCCATGTCATTCATTGCCTTATTGATAAATTTTTCTGCATTTTCTAACTTTTGTTGTACATTATATTTTGTCTGCAGAATATCTTCCAGTTGCTTGATTTGCCTTTTAGTTTCTTCAATTTTTTTGCTATCAAATTGAATGAACATGTTTTTTGTCCATTCCAATTCGTTTTCAATTCTAAGCTTTAGTTTTAATGATTGTTCATCTAATGACTTGTTTTTCTCTAACTTGTTGTTTGTTTCTATAATTCTGTTTATTTCGGCATTAATCTTTCTCAATTCTAAGTTTATTGCAGATATATCTTTTTCACATTCACGTTTTTGTGGTAAGAATGAATCTTCTCTTTGAGGTGACTTCCTTAATTCTTCGTTTAGCCACTCAATCGCAATCCACAATTTATTGGCTGCATTTTCTGTTGCTGTTGACTCATGATGACAGAAAGGACATACCGCTTTTCCTCTTATTGCTTCCGTAATAGGTTGGTATTTATCTATCTTTTCAGCGTAGTTTCTAACATAATTAATAGAAGAGTTTATATGTTCTAATTTTAGAGATAGTCTTCTTCTTTGTGCCAATAAATCATTCTTTTGTCGAATCAATTCCAAATACAATTTCTTATACTCATCAGAATCTTCATTGACTTCGATTTTTATTTTCTCCAACTCATCAATATAGATTTGTGGCATACTTAACATTTGAGCACTAGTAATCGTAGGGAATAATTCATATCCGCTAATCGAAAGATATTCTGCTCTGAGCTCATCAATCACTGTTGCTCTTTCGTTTTTCTGAAATTCAAAATTGCTAAACTCTCTGTTGAATTTTTCTAATTCTTGGCGTTTTTCTTCTAATTCTCTGTTGATAATATAGTATCGTTGGTCAACGAATCCTGCAAATATTTTAAACTCATCAATCACTCTTTCTCTTTTTTCTTTCTCATCAAAACGATAGAATAGCGAATGTTTGTTTGCAACCAAATTCTGATGCTGAAGCATGAAAGAAACCATATTGCGGAATGATGGTCTACCTTTTTTGGGTTTGAATTTCAACGCTTCTTCGCTTTCGTCAATTTCTGAAATGTCATTTCCAAAGAATCGCCAAAGCTCATCTCTAAAACTTTTTAATTGGACAAAATATTCCTGCTTAAAATAAGCTCTACCAAGATGCTCAATATCAATTTCTTCTGTCTCAATTTTATAAAAAGCCTCAGTAGATTTTTTATTTTGTGTACGAGCAATAACCAAGTACGTTTCTTTTGCATGTATAACAACAAAATATAATTCTGCATTGTCAGTTATAACACCTTCAGGTATCGTGTTTTCGGAATTACCAGTACAATAATCAAACAATTCGATAATAGCACTTTTACCCGTAGAAGAACGTCCTGTTATGATATTAAGTCCTTCTTTCAAACAGATGTAATGACAGTTGTCTAATTTGTCTATTACACCAAGATATTTAATATAGCTTCTCATAATTTGTAAATTCCAAATGCGTAATATGTGTTTATAACATTTCGTGTAAATATCTTATGTAGTTGCGATGCAAGATTGATACTTTTTGACAATCTGCAATCTATTTGAAGATTATTATCTACTAAAACTGTTACACTCAAATCGTCATTTATTTTTATATATCCGCACTCCAACGCATATTGAAGACAGGGATTGGTAATGTCTTTGAAATATTCGAACCGTTCTTCGAATCCTGCCATTATTTCTTTATCATTTGTTATTCTGCTTAGTCTAGATGCTCTGGAAACAGTAGTGATTTTCTCTAAAAAATCAGAGTTCAAAACCAATGGAAATACAAAATATGCCAAAAGAATGTTTTTGTCCTTTGGCTGCAGATTCCTATAAAATGAGACAAGAATCGATGTTAGGATAAAAATATTACTTTGTAGAGTGGATATGTTTTCAATAAGCTTACTCATCTTTATGTCCTTTTAAAAGCCAAACAATGTCATCCTTATCATCTGCAAGTATTTGCATAACCCCATTATGAAAATATGAAGGCACAGAGTTGTAAGTGTGAAATGTACCATCGTTTGCCAATGTAACATTATCATATAGATCCTGAGACCTTTTCAAAGGTTCTCTTATTTCGTTAATTCTGCATGCCTTACGATATTCTGTCCTGTATCGTCTTTCTACAGATTTTTCATATTCTTCAAACTGAGTTCTTATCGCTAATGATTCTCTCAGTTCTTGTTCTATTAATAAAACCGTATGCACATAGTCATCTACAGCTTCAGGAATAACTTCGTCATATTCTATATCTTTTATTTTTCTAACAAATGAATTTTCTTCATATTCTTCGTTCTTTATATCTGTTAATTGTAATTTATCTGGAAACACTACAGTGTTTTTTCTTAATTTTTCAGCAATTTCCTGCGCTTCTTTCTCAAAATCTTCATTGGAAATTGTCCATTTTTTTTGTGGTCTGATAATCCATCCAAGTAAAGAATTAATATATTTGTTTCTTTGAATCTTTGGAATCGATTTGTTCCTATTTAAGAGGCTCTTATAGTACTGTTCGTCATCTGTATCCAAACAATCAATAAAGAGCTTTTTTGCAATTTCTGCCAATCGTTTACTTTTCGATGCATCAAATACGGCATCCAGCATTGATTTCAGTTTCTCAGACTTCCTCTTCTTTTTGTCAAAATATTCTTTTATGCGATTAAGCGTCTTTAATTTATCCTCTAATCCTTTTTTATTCCAACCTCCCCATTCGGATTTTTTTCCTGCCTTTTGAGTTGTTAGCAAAAATAATGAACTAAACTTTTCTATAGGAAAATCATCTCTCATCCAATTATGAATAGTATTCCAAACATTCTCATCTAAATCGGTTAAATCTGTTTTATAACATTTTGATTCAATCTGTGTAGGATTATCCCCACCCAACACAGAAACATCGCCAAACGTTTCAATAAAAACAGACTCTCCCTCCTGCATTTCAAAACATCGATCTAATGCGACAAGAAACTGAAATACAATTCCCTTTAACGTTGGTGTCGAATCAAAACTGAGTTTTTTCATTAGCCTATATGATATTTATTAGTTTAGTATTTGGGGAGTCTTTATATAATACGCCTTCTATTTTTTCAAGAAGGGTATTTTTTTCTCATTTGTGAAGAAGTTTGTCCCCATTGTTATTTACGTGAAATAATAAGATCTCTAGAATCAACATCTAACAATTCAGCTATCTTCATCAGCATTTCCAATGAGGGCTGGCTCGTATTGGAACACCACCGGGAAATGGTTGCCTCGTTCTTTCCTAACTGTCCAGCCAGCCATTTCCCTGTCTTGCCTTGTTCTACCAATACTATTTTTAATCGGTTTATCTTTTCTGTTCCCATATTTTTCTGTATTACAAAAATGCGATAATAGATTGATGATATTTGCAAAAATAATGATTAAGGATGAGAACAAGTAAAAACTTAACCATAAATTTCTCATGTTGCTCATTTTTTGTTTTTATGGAGGGCGTATCGGTTGGAAAATATAAAGCCCGTTGACCCACTATTATAAAAGTCTATTGACCCACCTTTATAATCTAAACTGCTCCATTGAGATTATAATAG
>NZ_CEWDCG010000081.1:0-12508 GCF_982436375.1 Coprobacter sp.
GTTTCCTGATTAAAAACGGATTTGGTTTAATCCGGTCATCGGCTTGTCCCCTTTACGATCAATAAATATTGCCACCTCATCATACAAGAAAAGATTCACAGATCATCTTCTCTCCAATATACCGACACCCTGCGGCAATTTATATAAAATACTCCAAACAATCAAAATATAAACAAAAGTATTTTCACAAAACCGAAAAGTCTGTTCAATTTTTATATAAATACTTTTCCAATGTTGTGCTTTATTTAATCAAGCAAATAGCCATCGGTAAACGTTACCTTATAACCATCCAAAATGCCGGAAAGATAATTTCCGCTAACTATAATATCATCGAAGTAACTGTAACCATCGGAAAATTCCATATCAATAGAATGTCCGTAAATACTCCAGTCCCAATAAAAATATTCAGAAAACGTATCCAATAGATCCCCTGTATATATATTATAATAATCGTATCGTATTATTCCTCCTCCGTCCAAATAAAAGGAGAGCTCCCTACGGCACTCCGTATAATCGTCTTCGTCATAAAAATCTACCCAGACTCTATTACATAACATCTCAGCAGTATCCTGATCTTTTCCGAAACTGATTTCTTCACACGAAAAAAACACTACGCAGAAAACAAACAGGACAATCGTGACAACACCCGACTTATTTACCCAATTACACATTCTTCAACCGTTAATTATACATAAATATACAAATATAGGGAAATATCCTGCTTTTAGCAGAAAAACCGATAAAACAATAATAAAATAATATCTACATACTTTTTATCATTATAACAAAGCTGTTTTTCGTTGATTTTTCGTACCTTCGGGGCGATTTTTGAAAGCAGTAATATTTTATCAGATATGAGTAAAAAGTTTACCGAATATTCTCACTTCGATTTATCCGAGATAAACAAAGAGGTACTGAAAAAATGGGATGAAGAAAATGTATTCCACAAGAGTCTGGAAGTTCGTGAAGGTTGCCCGTCTTTCGTATTTTATGAAGGACCGCCTTCTGCAAACGGAATGCCGGGTATTCATCACGTAATGGCACGATCGATCAAAGATATTTTTTGCCGTTACAAAACGATGAAAGGGTTTCATGTTAAACGTAAAGCCGGTTGGGATACTCACGGATTACCCGTAGAATTAGGCGTAGAAAAAGCACTCGGAATTACCAAGGAAGATATCGGAAAGACGATCTCGGTAGCTGATTATAATGCCGCATGCCGTAAAGACGTGATGAAATATACCCGTGAATGGGAAGACCTTACTCATAAAATGGGATATTGGGTAGATATGAACGATCCTTATATCACATACGACAACCGTTATATCGAAACTCTATGGTGGTTATTAAAGCAACTTTATAATAAAGGACTGCTCTACAAAGGATATACGATTCAGCCTTACTCTCCGGCCGCAGGGACAGGATTGAGTTCTCATGAACTAAATCAGCCGGGGTGTTACAGAGATGTAAAAGACACGACTGTAGTCGCCCAGTTCAAAATGAAAAATCCGAAACCGGAAATGGCAGAATGGGGAACTCCTTATTTCCTTGCATGGACGACGACTCCTTGGACACTACCGTCAAATACTGCGCTATGCGTAGGGCCGAAAATCGATTATGTTGCGGTGCAGTCTTATAACCCTTATAGCGGAAAGCCTATCACAGTAGTTTTGGCAAAGGCTTTATTGAATACTCATTTCAATCCGAAAGCGGCAGACTTAGCTTTAGAAGATTATAAACCCGGAGACAAATTGATTCCCTATAAAGTGATTGCTGAATATAAAGGTCCGGACTTAGTCGGAATGGAATATGAACAACTTATTCCGTGGGTCAATCCGGGAGAAGGAGCATTCCGTGTCATTTCGGGAGATTATGTAACAACAGAAGACGGTACAGGTATCGTACATATTGCACCGACCTTCGGTGCTGATGACGCCCAAGTCGCTAAGGCTGCAGGAATACCTCCGTTACAAATGGTCAATAAAAAGGGAGAACTGCGTCCGATGGTAGATCTTACCGGAAAATTCTATTTACTCGATGAGCTGGACGACACATTTGTAAAAGAGTGTGTAAATGTAGATTTATACCAAGAATATGCCGGACGTTTCGTGAAAAATGCGTACGACCCGAATCTTACCGATAAAGACGAAACTCTCGATATTTCTATCTGTATGATGATGAAAGCCAATAATCAGGCATTCAAGATAGAAAAACATGTACATAATTATCCGCATTGCTGGCGTACCGACAAACCGGTATTATATTATCCGTTGGACAGTTGGTTTATCAAATCAACGGCTTGTAAAGATCAGATGATAGAACTGAACAAGACCATCAACTGGAAACCGGAATCTACCGGAACAGGACGTTTCGGAAAATGGCTGGAGAACTTGAATGACTGGAACTTGAGTCGTTCGCGCTACTGGGGTACACCTCTCCCTATTTGGCGTTCAGAAGAAGGAGAAGAAAAATGTATCGGATCGGTAGAAGAATTATATAACGAAATAGAAAAATCCATCGCTGCAGGATTCATGAAATCGAATCCGTACAAAGAAAAGGGGTTTGTACCGGGCGAATATAAAAAAGAAAATTACGACAAAATCGATTTACACAGGCCATACGTCGATGATATCGTGTTAGTATCGGAAAGCGGGAAGCCGATGAAACGAGAAAGCGACTTAATCGATGTGTGGTTCGACTCGGGTGCAATGCCTTATGCTCAAATACATTATCCATTTGAAAATAAAGAGTTGCTCGACAGTCACGAAATATACCCGGCAGACTTCATTGCCGAAGGGGTAGATCAAACCCGCGGATGGTTCTTTACCCTCCATGCCATTGCCACAATGGTTTTCGGCAGCGTCGCCTATAAAGCCGTTATCTCAAACGGTCTTGTGCTTGACAAAAACGGGAATAAAATGTCCAAACGATTAGGCAATGCCGTCGATCCGTTCTCTACGATTGAGAAATACGGTTCAGACCCACTGCGTTGGTACATGATCACCAACTCATCTCCATGGGATAATCTGAAATTCGATATAGACGGTATAGAAGAAGTTCGCCGAAAATTTTTCGGGACACTTTACAATACCTATTCGTTTTTTGCTTTATATGCGAATGTGGACGGATTTACATTCTCCGAGCCGGAAATCCCCGTAGCAGAACGTCCTGAAATAGATCGCTGGATCATTTCTTTGTTGAATACTCTTGTAAAAGAGGTTGACGAACATTATAATAATTTCGAACCGACCCGTGCAGGGCGTGCTATTTCCGACTTTGTTAACGATAATCTAAGCAACTGGTATGTGCGTCTTAACCGGAAACGGTTCTGGGGAGGAACGATGGATGCAGATAAACTGTCTGCTTATCAGACTTTATACACATGTCTGGAAACTGTCGCTGCACTTATGTCTCCCATAGCACCGTTCTTTGCAGACCGGTTGTTCAGAGACCTGACATCCGCAACCGGACGTTCTGACAAATCGGTACATTTATGCGATTTTCCGACTTTACATCCGGAATATATAGACAAGACCTTAGAAGAACGTATGCAAATAGCTCAGGATATTACATCTATGGTACTTGCCTTGCGAAGAAAAGTAAATATTAAAGTACGTCAACCTCTAACAGCATTAATGGTTCCTGTTTTAGACGAAAAACAGAAAGAGGAAATCGAAGCGGTTAAAGATTTGATATTAAATGAAGTAAATGTAAAGGAACTGAATTTCGTAGACAATACGGCCGGAATACTCGTAAAACGGATCAAACCCGATTTTAAGAAGCTCGGACCGCGCTATGGAAAAATCATGAAGCAATTAGCCGCAGCTATCGCATCAATGGAACAAGAAGAAATAGCACGTTTCGAAACTGAAGGACAATTTACGTTCGATATCGAATCTCAACAGGCTACGATAGAATTGAATGACGTGGATATTATTTCTGAGGATATTCCCGGATGGTTAGTTGCCAATGAAGGACGATTGACTGTGGCTCTTGATATTACAGTCACAGAGGAACTTCGCCTTGAAGGAATAGCCCGAGAATTGGTCAATCGGATACAGAATATCAGAAAAGCGAGCGGTTTCGATATTACGGATAAAATAACCGTAAAACTGACCAGTCATTCCGAAACAGATTCTGCAATAAACAAATATGAAGATTACATAGCAAAACAAGTGCTTGCAGACTTGATAGAAATAGTCGATACCGTATCCGATGAGAATTGTACAGAGCTGGATTTCGATTCATTTAAATTACAAGTATCCGTAACAAAAGCATAAATTCGGTATTATTACCCCGGTAATTTTGTATATTGGGGTAATTTCTTTATTTTCGCATCATATTGTAAACTATATAACATCTACTATGTTATGTAGTAAATAAGAAAAAAAGGTTATTCACTTAAAAACCGTAAACCTATGAGTACAAAAACACGATATTCGGATGCAGAATTGGAAGAATTCCGCGCGATCATACAAGAAAAGCTCGACAAGGCTTACCGGGATTATGATCTGCTGAAGTCGGCAGTTATGAACGCTGACGGTAATGATACAAGTGATACTTCTCCTACGTTCAAAGTACTGGAAGAAGGTGCAACGACACTATCGAAAGAAGAAGCTGGTCAGTTAGCTCAACGACAGATGAAGTTTATACAACATCTGCAGGCTGCCATGGTAAGAATCGAGAACAAGACATACGGGATCTGCCGGGAAACCGGAGAATTGATTCCTAAAGAAAGATTACGGGCCGTACCTCATGCTACACTTAGTATCAATGCCAAAAAAGACCAGAAATAAAATCGGATCACTTTGAATCTGATATAAAATAACAATTCGACACTTGACGTATATACAAAACATACGGAACAGGCGTCGAATTGTCTTTATCGGACATCCGTAATACGGATAAATAACATCACACAGTTTAAAAAGAGGATGAAACTGACAAACGGAAAAATAGCTATACTGGTAATATTTTTAGTATTATTTATCGACCAGTTTACTAAAATATGGGTTAAAACTCACATGTATCTGGGTCAAGATATCGAAATCACAAAATGGTTTTATATTCTATTTATAGAAAACAACGGAATGGCTTTCGGTATAGAAATCATCAGCAAACTGTTTCTTAGTTTGTTTCGTATTGCAGCCGTTATTTTTATCGGATACTACTTGTATAAAATAGTACACCGTCCCTTTAAAAGAGGATATGTCGTTTGCATCGCTCTTATCCTTGCCGGTGCATTCGGTAATATAATAGATAGTGTTTTTTATGGTGTTATATTTGACAACCCGACACCTCCGTTTGTGGCAACCTTATTCCCCGAAGGCGGCGGTTACCAGTCGTTATTTCACGGGAAAGTCGTAGATATGCTCTATTTTCCTCTATTCCGGTTCTATTGGCCTGATTGGATTCCTTTTATCGGAGGAGATTCTTTCGAATTTTTTCGACCGGTTTTTAATATAGCCGATTCGGCTATTACTATAGGGGTAATCGTATTGCTGCTTTTTTATCGAAAATACTTAGCATCTGTGTCGAAGAACTAAATAGTCTTTTATGAGATCATTGTTTTATATAGCTTTATGCAGTGTAATTCTTTGCTTATTCCCGGCTTGTGACCGAACTCCCGATCACATTATCAAGCCTAAGGCAATGGAAGATCTCTTAGTCGATATTCATAAATCAGAAGCGATTATAGAAAAAAATTATCAGAAATACGGTTCCATAGAACAAAAAGAAGAACTGCGCAACGCTGTGCTAAAAAAGCATGGAGTAAATAAAGCTTTATTCGACTCTTCTCTAATGTGGTATGGGCATCATTTACCCAAATATATCAAAATATACGATAATGTCATAGCTCGTCTCAAAGAAGAAGATGAAGCCGTAAAAGTATTGATTGCCGAAAACAACTCCCAACCACTCTCCCGTCCCGGAGATTCTGTGAATATATGGCCGAAGGAACAGTTCTATGTTTTCGAACCTCATATCGGACGAAGTATATTGACTTTCGATATTCCTGCAGACGATAATTACCAAGAAAAAGATATTTTTATTTTAAAATTGAAATTCAGCATGTTACCTCAGATACATAAGCAATATCCTCATGTAACATTAGCTGTAAAGCATAAAAATGACTCGATTCGCTTCATCAGTTCTAATATCCGCAATAACGGGTGGGCAACATTCCGAGTCGAATCCGATTCGTCTGCTATCAATAAAATATACGGAAACATTATTGTTCCATCACGTCCCGATTGGATAAAAACTTACGCCGACAGCATTTCTCTTACCCGTATCCGTTATAGAAAGTCGGAAATAACACGACCGGAAATAACGGCAGAGAATGATTCTACCGCAACAGAATAAAAACTATGAAACGGGGATTTTTTGCACACTGCATTTGTTATAGAGAGCAAATATATCATAAACATATTCTTTTTCTAAATGAAAAAGATGAAATAATCGAAATAACTCCTTTTTCCAATGAAACGTCAAATACTACCTTTATCGATGGTATTTTGATTGTCGCATCTCCCTCATTCCATATTCATTTAAAAGACTTCATCGCTACGATAAAAAAACAGATAGAAAATCCTAAAACCCGATTATCCCTCGCCATTTTAAAAAATCCCGTGTATAAAAACAATATGCCTAATATGGGTGGGCGTTGTTTATTATGTAATATCCCGGAAATATGTTGGGAAAATGAGAGACCAGAATCCTTTTCTATCGAAATTAACGAAATTTTTCGACCTCAATAATTTGAATAGCCATCAGAAATCAAAACTTCAAACAAAATCTTATATCCATAAAATCTTAGAATCGGTCTAAAAATCCGCTATACAAGAAGATATTTCAATAACATCGGACTCTGTGATTACCGGAGAAACCGGAAGACTTAACACTTCACGGCTAAGCAATACGGAGACAGGGAGGTCTAAATCATTATATTGATGATAACAAAACTGTTTATGAGGAGGGATAGGATAATGAATCATTGTCGGAATACCTTGTTTTTCAAGATAAGAGCGAAGTTCTTCCCGCCGTCCGGTCCGAATCACATATTGATGCCATACATGTTCCTCAGGAGATTTTATACCAGGCTTTATAATGTCCTGATGGTTCAAATACTTATCATACCAAATAGCAACTTGCCGACGAGCCAGGTTTTCCTTATCGAGATACTTCAACTTTACAGATAAAAATGCAGCCTGTAATTCATCCATGCGGCTATTTAACCCTTGGTAAACATTTATATATTTTTCAATAGAACCATAATTGGCTAATGCACGAATCACATCGGCCAATTCCGTATCATTCGTAGTTATAGCTCCGGCATCCCCCAACGCTCCTAAATTTTTTGCGGGATAAAAACTAATCGCCGCAGCATCACCCAACGCTCCTGTTTTGCATGTTCCGTTAAACCCTTCTACTCGACTGACCGCTCCTATCGCTTGAGCATTATCTTCTATAACTTTCAGTCTGTGTTTTTCCGCCAAATGTTTTAACTCTTCATTCCAACAACAGCGGCCATAAAGATGTACTACAACAATCGCCCGAGTACGTTCGGTTATTTTCATCTCTACTTTTTCTATATCGAGATTGAATGTCTGTATATCAGGATCTACAAACACCGGTTTCAACCCATTATCGGTTATTGCCAATATCGTAGCGATAAAAGTATTGGCCGGTACTATAATTTCGTCTCCCGGTTGCATCAACCCCATCACGATATAAGCCTTAAATATCAATCTCAATGCGTCCAAGCCATTTCCTACAGACACGGTATAACGACACCCCAGATAATCACTTAATTGATTTTCGAATGCGGCAACTCTTTTTCCTTGCAGATACCAACCGGAATCTATCACTTCTGACGCAACTTTTTTCAGTTCATCAGCATAACGTGCATTTATTTGCTGTAAATCTTGAAATTTCATCGATATAGAATCTTTCTGAACAAAGATACAAATTCTTAAAATATATCCTTACATTCCATCATTTCTTAAACATTTGCAGGTAGACTAAAAAACAAAAAATCCGGAATCGTTAAAATCCCGGACTTTTATGATAACATTTATTACAATCAGAACCAACGCACGTAAGCAAAATCTTGGCGATGAGGAAGATCAGGATTTTTAGGATACATGCGGAACGAATATTTGTATGTTCCCGCTGCTCGTAACTGGTAATCGATGTGGAAGACAGTAGAATCATCTGTCGTTTTTACTACATTAAGTTCATACACCTGATAAGGTTTCATTTGACCGTCCTCAACAGGAGTAACGACTAATTCAACACCAATGCAGTTTCCAAGTCCTTTAGGATCAATAGCTACCTCAATCGGATATTCTTCGCCTACATGCGGACTGTAAAGTATCGCTTCGGGCAAGTTAACCGACTTAATTTCGATCGAATCCCATTTAGCTACGACTTCTTGCTTCCAAGCGGCTATTTCTTTGGCTTTTTTATAGTTGTCAGCAACCAAAAGTTTAGAACGTTTGGCCTCTTTGCTATAAAAACGATCAATATAATCTTTAAGCATACGGTTCATCGTAAACTCTGGGGCAATCTGTGCAATGGAATTCTTAATATACTGAATCCATTCAGGTGAATACCCTTTGCTATTCTTAGCAAAATAAAGAGGTACGATTTGATTTTCAAGCATAGAATAAATCGTTGCAGCATCCAATTGATCTTGATGACCTTGATCTTGGAATGTCCGTTTATCTGTTAATGCCCAGCCTGCACCTTCTTTATAACCTTCATACCACCAGCCGTCAAGCACGGAGAAATTGAGAACTCCATTCATTTCGGCTTTTTCTCCAGATGTTCCGGATGCCTCTAAAGGGCGTGTCGGAGTATTTAGCCAAATATCTACACCGGATATCAGACGTTTGGCTACTTTCATGTCATAATTTTCTAAGAAAATAATCTTTCCTAAAAATTCAGGACGACGTGAAATTTCGACAATTCGTTTTATAAGATCTTGTCCAGCACCATCCGCAGGATGTGCTTTTCCAGAGAAAAGGAATTGTACCGGATATTGAGGATTATTCACGATCTTGGATAATCTTTCAAGATCGGTGAAAAGCAAGTGTGCCCGTTTGTAAGTTGCAAAACGACGAGCAAACCCGATAAGTAGTGCATTCGGATTGATACGCTCAAGAACAGAAACAATCCGTGACGGATCTCCCTGATTTTTCAACCAGTTTTCACGGAAATCGTCTTTCACAAAATTCACCAATTTATTTTTCATTGTCTGGCGAAGCTTCCAAATCTCCTCATCAGGCACATCGTATATTTTTTCCCACATCTTACGGTCATCTTGATGTGTTAAAAAATCCCGCCCCAATTTCTCGACATAGAATTCTTTCCACTCGGTTGCTGCCCAAGTAGGAAAATGTACACCATTAGTCACATATCCCACATGAAGTTCTTCAGCCGCATATCCTTTCCAAATAGGCTGGAACATGTGTTGGGAAACTTTTCCGTGCAACCAGCTCACACCGTTCACTTCCTGACAAGTATTACATGCAAATACACTCATCGAGAATTTTTCGTTCGTCCCTGGATTTTCTCTTCCCAAATCCATCAAGTCTTGCCATGAAATTCCCAGTTTTGCAGGGAACTCACCCATATATTTTCCGAATAATCCTTCATCAAAACTATCATGACCGGCCGGAACAGGTGTATGCACCGTATAAAGCGACGAAGCACGAACGACCTCAAGAGCTTCTTCGAATGAAAGTTTTTCATTCTGAACATACTCTACCAACCTCTGCACATTAATAAGCGCAGCATGTCCTTCATTACAATGATAAATATCCTTCTTGATACCTAAACGCTTCAACATAAGAATACCACCTATACCAAGCATATATTCTTGTTTCATACGATGTTCCCAATCTCCCCCATACAACTGATATGTAATAGGTCTGTCAAACTCGCTATTCAAATCGAGATCGGTATCCATGAGGTACAAAGGAACCCGCCCGACGCTTACTTTCCAGATATTGGCGTAAATAATGCGTCCCGGATAAGGTACTTCTAAAACTATCGGATGTCCGTTTTCGCCAGTAACTTGCTCTACCGGAAGCTGGTTGAAATTTTGAGGTTCATAATTAGCCAACTGTTGTCCATCCATAGAAAGTGTCTGGGTAAAATATCCATACCGATATAAAAAACCCACTGCAACCATATCGACATTGCAATCACTGGCCTCTTTTAAATAATCTCCGGCAAGGATACCCAATCCTCCCGAATATATTTTCAGGATGTTAGCCAAACCATATTCCATACTGAAATAAGCTACAGAAGGAAGATCGGTTCTCTTTTCTACATCCATATATTTTCTAAATTCATCGTATAAGTCATTAATACGACGCATCATCGCTTTATCAGCCGCAATTTCTTCCAAGCGTTCATAATTAATCTGCTGAAGCATCAATACAGGATTCCCGTTTGTCGATTTCCACAATACCGGATCGATAGACCGGAACATTTCGATCGCCTCACTATGCCACACCCAACTAATGTTACGAGCCATCTCCTGCAAGATATCCAATTGTGCAGGAACTTTTGATTTTACCGTAATGTCACGCCAACATGGTGCGTTTGTATTACTTACTTGTACTTTCATATAACTTGGTTGTTAGTTAATAGTCTTATATTTTATCTGTCTCTGCTTAATTAAAAACAGCCTCTTTATTATAATGTTCTAATTGTCAGTTTTATTTACATTTTTCAAAGCCCAATTATAAGCTTGTTCATAATAAGAAATAAAATGTTTCCACAATGCCTGCTTCGATGTTTTCATTGCAAGCTTGCGTATATTTTCGATTTCCGTTACTGTTTTATCGGACAAATCTCTTATTGTCTCCATTAATTGGCTTGCCACTTCATCATAATTAGAATCTGTCCGATGCAATACAGCAACACCCTTTTCATACACTGTACAAGCTCCCGAAGGACAGCACCAAAGTCCGAATCCTGATAAATCGGTCGTAACAGTAGGAACTCCGAAAGCTATGCTCTCCAATGGGGTATATCCCCACGGTTCATAATATGAAGGAAATGCCGTCGCGTCCAGACCTATCAATACATCATAATACGGAAGATTCAATACTCCGTCATCGCCCTTTAAATACGAGGGAATAAAAATAATTTTGACTTTATCTTCCGGTCTGTTCGAGAATCCACCATTATGAATTTGTGACATAACACGGTCATCATTATAATTATAAAGCGCATGTGTGACAAATGGATCGGGCAATGCTGTTTCGAATTTTTCCACGACATCCATCCGTAAGGCCAAGTCTTCCCGTGCATCTCCCGACCATGCCGGAACCATTACGAAAGCAATTATCTCCTTTTCTCCCGTATCGGTTTCTTTCAATCGTCGTACAGCTTCTATAAAAAGATCTATACCTTTATTTTTATACTCATAACGTCCCGAAGTTGCTATTAAAAACGAATTTACATCCGGTTCATATCCAATTAACGAACCCGCAAGTTTCAACAAGCGTTCACGGGCAATAGTCCGTTTCTCCTTATATGCTCCTTTGGGTACAAAGTTTTCTTCAAATCCGTTAGGCGTTACGATATCCGGATAACGTTCGAGCAACTGAGCACATTCTCTCGCTGTTATATCACTCACCGTCGTAAAACAATGTGCCTGATGCGCAGCATGTTTTTCTAACGAATGCTTCGATACCATATTCAATTCTCTTGCCATCTGATCGCCATTATATCCCGGCAAATAATCATAAAGAGGCTTATTATTTCCGGCAATAGAGCGCCCTATTGAAGTCGCATGAGTCGTAAATACAGTAGCAACAGCAAGTAATTTATGCTTGATATATAATAATCCCATACCTGTAGTCCATTCATCAAAATGGGCTATTACCTTTAAGTTTTCTCCTCGTATATATTTATAAAAACTCTCTATCACGAGTGCCGAAGCATACGCAAAAATACACGACTCGTCATAATCACCGTAAGCCGGTAACGAATCTACTCCGAACCAATTCCACATATCGGTAAACAGTTCATTACGGCAAGGATACATATTATTGTAATCGACAAGAATAACAATCGGCTTTCCCGGAATATCCCAACGTCCGGTTCTGACTTGCAATCCTTCTTCTGCAGCTATCTTTTTCCAATCTTTGAAAAGAGAGGGAACTTCAATAAAATAAGGTGATTCTTTTTCTTTCCACAAATCAGGACCAATAAACACATTCCTATCCTTATTTATCTGTTGTAAAGTTTTTGCTTTAGTAGAAAGCACTGTATAAATACCACCCACCAAATTACAAACTTCCCAACTCACTTCAAAAAGATAGTCCAAGTTCAGAGGGTTCTTTTCCATATTAATCAATATTCAACACGTTTTTAATGTGTAAAAATAAAATGCAAATGTACAACAATTATCTCTTCTAACGAAAATAAGTTTCTCTTTTTTAGAATAAAAACATTTTCAAATTCAATGTACAAAATATATTCA
>NZ_CEWDCG010000082.1:0-12478 GCF_982436375.1 Coprobacter sp.
CTTCTTGATCGGGAAATTTAAACAAGCTTTTAATTAAATAAAATGATTCATTACGAATTATGAAAAAGCATCTTTTTTCTTTTGTAGTAATTTTTCTTCTCTTAGGATGCAATTCTCCTAAAAACTCAAATGAAGAGGCTCGTCAAGAAAATGAAATCCTACCCGCTGTTATCATCGAAACAAAGCAAGAAACGGATACAGTCAAACCTTCGGATATGTACAGCAACGCTTTAGATCTTCCCGAATTTCAAGATTGTACCGATTTCGGAGGAGCATTAATTTCGGACGATTACGGTGTGCATGTACTGCAAAACGACAAAAAAAGAATTACCTATCTGCTATTTGACGAACTCTCTGCAAGAAACAACAGCGGTATGCCTCTGTGGAAACTTCTCGACACACTTCAGTTGCAAGGGACAGAGCTGAATATCGGATGGACAGGAAACGTAATGCTGAACGGTCGAATAGACAATGAACTCATCGTTCTTCTGCCGGATGACATAGATTGGATCGATACCGAAATATTCGATACGGTAAAACAAGCTTGGAGATTTGACCGAATACGAAAAAAAATCATAGAGATACCGGTCAAAGGTATTAAGTGCAAAAACGATATGTACGGCATCGATTGACATACAAAAAATGCGGGATATCCCGCATTTTTTATGTTCATCATTCCGGACGGAAATAAACAGCCTGCCCTCCTCCGTCTGCCAATTTCATATGTAACGTATCGGCAGAAGTCACAATCCTATGTTCTATCTTATAATCCGTAGGATTATCTTTCCAATGTGCATTATCCCCGTCAGCATAAATATCCGCGTGATATTTTATGTCGGGGCTTAAAAAGTCAAGAGGAATGTTTATCGTACGTCCGTTTTCATTCGTAGTCGCTCCAAGGTAAAACCGATCATCGGCTTGACGCACAACCGCGATATACTCTCCCGGTTCACCGACTAAGGCTTCAGAACGGTCGCAATCGGCATCAAAATCAATAAAGAACTGAAATGCCGGATGGTGTTCATAATTCTCGATCATATCCGAAGCCATCTGCAACGGACTGTACAAAATTACCCAATTCGCAATTTGTTTGGCAAGAGTCGTGTTTACTCGACTATTCCCTTTATCCAAGTCGTTCCATTTTTTACGTAACGGAGAGTTGCGGGTTTTCTTGAATAGGATATCGAATGTTCCCGGAGTATAATCCATAGGGCCACCCAACAAACGAGTAAAAGGCAATATTTCATGATGAGACGGCGGATTTCCTTCACTCCATGCATTCCATTCCATACCTCGAGCTCCTTCTCGAGACATCATATTCGGCCATGTCCGACGAATACCGGTATCCTTTATCGGTTCATGTGCATTTACGGTTATTCTATATTTTGCCGCAGTTTCCACTACCTTCTGGTAATGCCGAACACCATATTGACTGTGATGCCAATACCCTCCGGGCATAGCTCCGGCATAACCGGTTTTCAGATCGTGTACTCCATAATCGACATACCAACGCAACGCCTTATCCAACTGCCTTTCATAATTCGGGACATTTCCTCCGGTTTCATGATGTCCGATAATACGAACTCCCTTTTCCTGTGCATAAGCTGCGATTTCATCCATATCGAAATCGGCATAAGGCTTCGTATAGTCGAAATTCTGACGGCCGCCCCAACTTTCCCAGCCCTCATTCCAACCTTCAAATAAAACACCTTCGATATTATGGGCTGCCGCAAAATCTATATAGCGTTTAGCATTCTCCGTTGTCGCACCATGACGGTCATTAATAACCCAAGACTCGACACCGAGATGCATCCCCCACCAAACACCGACATACTTCATCGGTTTTATCCAATCTGTAGAATCAAGGACACAAGGATCGTTTAAGTTCAAAATAAGAGATGAGTTTATCAAACCTACAGCCTTAGGAGCGATCTGAATCGTGCGCCATGCCGTTTTAAATGCACCCGGGACATGAGCTTTCGTACCATCGGGCAAAGGAGCTAACTCAGATTTGAATTTCCGCTCTCCGCATTTTTTTAATGTCATCTCCGGGAAATCATATAACGCAGCCTCATGAATGCTTGCATAGATACCGTTGTCCGTCCTAAAAGTAATCGGAGTATTAGCGGTCTCCACTTCACTGATTTTTTGTGGAATATATAACAATTCGTAAGTCTCGAAATTTGCAGGAATCGACCAAGACCGGCCATCCTGTGCAAAATCGAATTCGGTCAGTTCATCCATAACGACTAAAGAATCCTTGTCAGGATGCTCATACTCATATCTGAATCCGATACCGTCATCAAAGACCCTGAAACGAATCACCAAAGACACATCTTCTTCGTTCTCCAGACAAACAGACCTCTCGTTATAATGATTTCTGTTCTTTTTATTTTCCCCCCACGGTTGAGTCCAAACTTCATCTTTCGAAGAAAATTCGGTCTTACTTATTCTAAACGGCCCTGATATAAGGGAATCTTTAAAGACAAAGCCCAAACGGGAATCCCTTATAAAACTCTCTCCTTCTACATTCACCGAGTAACTAAGATTTCCACCGTCCGGATTATTCAAAACGACCTCAATACGCCCGTCAGGAGACAAGACCCGCTCTTGCAGCGAACTCCGACACCCTATCAATAAAAACAGAATCGTAACAGTACAACAATATAACTTCTTTCTCATTTTTCACTTTTTTATAAATAATCCATTTCAAACATAGTAAAAAAACATAAAAAATAAAACAACTCCATACTATTATTCAACAAAAATTCAGGGCCGACTTCAAAAAACGAAAATCAACCCTGAATTAATCCATTGATACCGTCAGGACTCTTCGCTATTACAAACTAACCTTATACGCTTTATTCTCAACTACCACAATCACATTCTTTTGAGGAACGGGGATTACAATTTCCCGACCTGTCGCCTTTATCATTTTTACAAGAGTTCCCTTTAAAGTAAATACATTCACAACAGTACCCCTCGGTGCTGAGACATAAAGATTTCCATTAAATCCGTAAGGTCTCTTTTCCGATACCGAATCGCCTTTTATTCCGGAAACAGAAGTAACGACCGCCGAAAGAGCAATTTCATAAGAAAAACCTTTTCCATCAGAAAATATCACTGTTGCATTATAAACTCCTTCAGACTCAGGAGTAAATGTAATCTCTATATCCTTTTCACCGTTTTCCTCATCTCGACCAATAACAGAAGATGAAACGGCAAACAACGCTGCATCTTCACCTTCCAATGTTACTGTCACATCATTCTCCATATGCAACAAAGACAATTTAAGTGAACGGGATACCGGTTCCGTTGTCAAATCAGATCCAAAGTCCAATTCCGTTATTCCGGCAAAATCAATGACTGTATGATAATATGCTTCTGCCAAAAGGTCTATACTCTTTACCTCTTCTCCGCCATAATAGATTAATATCTCTCCAGATATCCGTCCCTGCTCATCGGGAGTAAATGTCACGATTATTTCTTGCTCACCGGATGCATCTACCGGAATCTCCGTCTTAGAAAGGACAAAGCATTCATCAGACGAAGTCAATAACACACTTTCTTTCAAATTGGCAACATCCAATATAAAGCGTCTCTTCTCAGGCTGATCACCGATAGCGACACGTCCGAAATCCAGTTCAGCGACATCGGTATCAACAGAAGGTGCTGCAACAGATTTTCCCCGAAGAGCAACAGTTTTCTCAACTTCTCCGCTTTTCAATAGAAGTAAAGCGGTATATTCCTGCACTGAACTCGGTGCAAATTTTACCGTAACGGTTTGTTCGCTTTTACCATCAACTATTATCAAAGAAGGATTCACTTCAAATATAGGATTATCGCACGTCACTGTTATATCTTCTGATAAACCAGGAAAAACAACCGTAAATGTCTGTTCTTCAAATTGACCGGCAACAACATCTTCAAACACCAACTCTTCAATGCTCGTTTCCATCAAGATCGGAGGCATCACAGCCTCTCCTACACCCAAAACCTTCACAGTCTCATTTATGCCATCTCCTTTTATCGTAATAAAACCCGTTGCATTACCACCTCTTACCGGAGTAAATTTCACTTTCACCATCTGCGGTTCGGTGCTATCCTGATCTACGTGAGACAAATCGACCGAAAAATCGGCATAATTCGATATAATATCCAATCCGCTTGCCAAATCAGTCGGGGTGAAAGAAAACTGCAATTCTTTGCTTTCCCCACATGCCACGGTACCAAAATCCAATACCGAAGTCGAAAGTTCGACTTGAGGAGACTTTATCTCTACAGGAACATAAAAGCCGATTTTATCTCCTCCGGAAATTTTAAACCCTGCCGCACAACCTTTGCCAGAAGGATCGTTCCCCACATTACCTTCTACCCAAATCTGACGTCCGATTAACTCCGGATGCGATTTGCTACCCCACTCATTTCTCGTACTGCCGGCAGGCAGTTCTATCACCATAATTTTATGCTTTCTATTATTATAAACTTCATCTTTCGAATCGGCAATAGCGATATAACGATCTTGAATATACCCCTCATTCAAACCAGTCGAAGTAATACATCCCAAATAATAACCAACAATCCGCTTAGCTCCTTTTTCCGCTATGGCATTCTCAACCGACACAGGAGTCTCACCACCCGCTGCTCCGATACCGGTTAAAGAAATTTTCTTTTCAAGTCCGAAAGCAACAAAAGAAAGTTCTCCCGAATATTCATTTTCCGTATCCGGAGCAAAAACGACAGTTATTTGCTGTGGTTCAGACAGATTTGCAGGAATAACCTCAGGAGTCACCGAGAAAGAAGAATTATCTGCTGTTATCATCACATCTTCTGCCAGATTCTCCGCTGTCACATAAAAAGAAAGCTGACGGGAAGAGCCTTTTGACACCGCTCCAAAATTAAGATCTCCAACCGAAGAATATATAACCGGAGAATTCTCAGACAACCCTTTCCCCGAAACAGTATATACGACATCCAAGTCTGTTCCGCTCACCTGTATGTTTCCTGTATAAGATGTCACCGCCTTAGGAGAAAAAGTTACCGTTATCACCGTCGTGGACACATCCTGTAAAATTTTTGCAGGTGTTATATCAAATGCATCATTATCACACATCAAGGTCAAGTCACTTTTCAGTTTTCAGGTCTCAACCTCAAACGTCAATACAGAAGATTCTCCCTCCTTAACATATCCAAAGTCCAAAGTTTCAGGAGAGAATGACACTTCAGGAGACTGGGAAACCCCATTCATTTGCAAAGATGTCACAACCAAAGGAGCTTGGGCATACTGTCCTGCAGTAATAACAACTGTAAATCGCTCCACGAGATCTCCAATTTCCATGACTTGACTCGTACCATACTTATCGACATCCTGTATATTAAGTTCTTTCAATACACGCTGATCCACAGCGCTAATAATTCTCACATTCAATGTCGTATTCCAATCCCCACTTGATTTTCCGAAAATTTCTAACGAAAGTCCCGTATGCGGACCGAAAACCGGAGATGTTATTGATCCGGCATCTAATCCGGCACCGGTCGCTTTCTGCTCTAAAGTCAAACGATCCGTCCCGATAACAGCCCTGTTATTACAAACCCATCCGTCTTTTTCCATAGACGAGAAATTCCCTTTATACTGAAATACCATATCATCCTGTGCCATAGCAGACACCCCATATCCACCAAAGAAAAACAATACAAATACAAGCCAAATTTTAAATGTTTTCATAAGCATTAATAAGATAAAATTAGCATTAAAAAGATAGGGGCACGAGGTTTATACTCTTGCCCCATAACTACAATATTAGATATTCAATTTGCAACCGACATTACTTGACAGTCACTTTCTGTACTTTCATGTCGTTTTCCGTATCAATAATCAGCAAATATACACCAGAAGACAGGTATCCCATATTCAATTCGCACCGGTCACTTTCTACCGCTACTTCTCGCAACAAACTTCCTTGCAAAGTCAGAATTTTTACCATACGTATTTGTTCTGCCTCAATAACCAAAACTCCTCCTTTTCTCACCGGATTAGGATAAACTTTGCAAGCAACAGTTTTCACATTTTCAATTCCGAGAAGCGGATCATCGGAAAGAACCGAAACATTCACATCAGATGACGTACTCCATTTCCCGTTTTCAAAAACGATACGAACTCCGGTAGTTCCTTTCTTCAGGCCTCTCAGTTCAAAAGTTATTTTTTGTTGTACCTCATCATACATTACTTTGGAAACCTTTACTATATTTCCATCTTGAGCAGATACAGAAATGTCAAAATTCTCTTTTTGAGAAGCGCCACCCAAACTATAGGAAGTTTCCAAAGTCTTTGATTCTCCACCATTCAATGTCACGGCTTCGATCGGTGAAACAGATAAAGTATTAGAAGGAGTCTCTCCATCGGACGATGATTCTCCGTACACTTCGATCTCTCTCAATGCAACAGCCATACCATACTCATTATTTTGTGTCAACTGCAACTTAACATAACGTCCCGTCATCGGAGAAGGCAAGTGATAGTCAAACTCCATGTGACGATACTTGTTAGGTGTTTCATATTCTGACGAGCGCTTCCATGTATAAACTTCTTGATAAGACGATTCAGAATCTTCAGAACCTATAAAAATCTTAACTTCCCCAGGAACAGACACTGTACTCCAAAGCACGGCGCCAAATACTTTTATATCAGATATCGAGGCTTCACTCTCCAAATCAATCACCACCGTAGATTTTGTATTATTCTGCCACGACGGTCCACACCAAAGATTATTAAAATCGGCACTTCCATCACCCTTAATCGGTTTAAGACCATCGACAAGTGTCTTAACATCTGCCTTTCCGCCTCCGGAAAGCGGAGTACCAGTCGCACTTACATGCGATTCCGTAATTGACTTACCTAAAGCTAAATTGCCTCCAGAAAATACGACAACCGAAAGATTGGTACAAACCTGCCAATCTCCATTCTTCAATGCAACTACCAAATCAGCATTACCAGGTGTTTTACCCTCAATATCCAGCAATATCTTTCGAGCATCTTCATCATAACTGGCATTAACTATTGCAACATCACTTCCCGATACACTTTTTAACCGAGAAACGACCTCAAGATTATCTTCTACCGACATGTCGCCAAGATCTACCGGTATCTTCTTTTTCACAGATTTCCCCACCTCGATTTTCACACCGTTCACATTGCCAATAAGCAAAGGATTTTCTTTATCTGTTTTAGCAAGGACCTCTATCTCCTGCAAGAATACTCTTCTCTCATCATATCCTGTTACCTCCAAACGCACATAACGGACCTGACGACCATCAACGGGAAGCACGACTTCATTTATCTCCTGAAGATTCTTATTTTCAAACCATGCAACTGAAGCATAAGCACTCTCTTCATCGGTTTGAGCAGTATATACTTTCACTTCACTCGGGAAATAACAACGATTACCTACAACATTATAATCCGCCGGCTCAAACATAAACTTAATAACCCTTGCATCGTAAATTTTCCCCAAATCGATTTTTACCGAAAAAGTCTTCCACCCGGCCCAAAAAGTCGAGCGATTACCATCAGTCAATGCATTTTCCGGTTTCAAGTTTGGTTCGTTAGGTATTACACTCATGGCGTCTTTCATTACGATTGACGGTAGAGCTCCTCTTGCAATATTTATCAAGCTAAGGTCTTCGATCTTAACTTCAAAAACAGAAGATTTCACCCAATCACCGTTCTTGATAGAAACTTCCACTTCTGCCGTTCCTATCTCAAGAGAGAGCATGTCGAAAGAAATTTTATTCTTTACCTCATCATGTCTTATGTTTTTAATCTCCAATAAATCAGGACGATCTGTTTTTACTTCAATGTTAAAGTTTTCCTCTTTTTCCGTACCACCGAATCCATAAGAGAATTCTTTCTCCGCAGATTCACCCAGCCCCAATAACAAATTCTCAGACTTATCCAAAGTCAACTTCGTTGCAACACCATAGGCTTCAAATTCCCATATACGAATAGTAACCGGTTCTGTAGAATAAGGGACAAACTTAACATAACGGGCTATCGTTGGTTTTACCCAAATTGTTTTTTCCGTAGCCGGATTACTTCGTTCATCGGCAATCAATGTCCAATCTACAGCATCATTGCTGACATATATTTTATACATGGAGATATTATCAAACTCCGGTTCTCCCTGTTTACAGTCTATAATACGGAACTTATATAACTTATAAGATTCTTGCAAATCGACAACCACCCAATGTTCTTTCTTACCACCGATGCACCATTTCTGATGCACATCCGAGAAATTTTCAGTTACACCATCAATCAAATGATATGCCTCTTCTCCCGCCAATTGTCCACTTACCGAGTGAATCTGCTTATCAACGCTCACCACTTTGAGATCATCGGCATTATTTGCGACTTCAACAAACGCTTTTTCGGTTATTTCAGTAGTCCCGGCTTTGTTCGTCACTTTCACTCCTATATCGAATACTCCTGCCTGAGTAAATTGAACAGAAATCTGTCCGCCATTTCCGGTTTTACGAGCCGAAGGGGGAAGAATCCACTCATATCCAGTCGGATTATCTTCCGTTTTTGCATACAAAGTTACCGTTCCGTTTACAGGAATCAACGTTTGTGAAGCCGAGAGAACAACTTCGGGAGCAGCAAGATCACGATAATTCACCGATGCCGAGACTTCCGCTCCTTCACGCATATCTTTAACTACTGCCGTCACAGATACCGTAACTCCTGTCTCCGAATCGCTACTACGGTTGAATTTAGGAATATAGAATCCTTCATCACGAGTTTGTCCCACCAATGATTTCACACCGTTTCTTTGCAGATAGACATTATAGTGATCAATATCTTCAGATTTCGGAGCATCCCATACTACACGTATATCTCCGCTATTGGCAGCCAACTTATTCTCAATCTTAAGATTTTCAACACGAGCCAATTCCGGATGATACCCTTGCGGATAAACAGCCAATTGACCCAACAAAACTTCATAAGAAGACAGATTCGAAGAAGAACGGAAATTCAATGCAATAATAGAAACCGTTTTCCCATTCAAAGAAGACAAATCTCCCTCAGCTACTGTCCATCCGTTATTCGTCGAGACAGTATTTAATGTAACGGTAGCAAATTCATTAGCATTCTCAGAAATACCCAACTTGGCATCTATAACCGCTCCCGAACCTTTATATACCAATTGAATCTTATCTCCCGAAACAATTGCCAAACGAGTCTTATAAAGACGCATGATATGGTCAGCATCAGCACTCAACGTCCCCGATACCTTGACCGACGTCCCCATATTATAAGCATCATCAAGATAGATATCAGCCGAAAGAGTTTTATTATCAAACCACCAGCGCCAAGTAGGCATAATTGTCTGCATTCCACGATGATACCAGTCATGATTTCCCTTCTCTTCTCCGTTTACAAAACGTTTTTTCCCTAAACCTGCACCAAATGTCGTTACAAAGGGTTTGGTCTGAATAACCGAACGCTCCAATATCGTATTCGCCAAGCCTGGCCATGTAGAAGATCCCCAAGCCGAATTATCGGAAGGATCCCCTTTCGCATTTGTCCAAAAGCGAGACTCGTTTTGAAATACCTCCTGCATTTTCTTATATTGTTCAGCACTGCCGTTCACGGGATTTTTTCGAAACTCATCCACGACTTTTTTCCAAATTCCCTCCTCCGGGTTAAAGATATTGGGCGATCCCCGATGTCCGGTAGAAGTAAATAGATTTGAAAATTTATCCGCATTTCCGGTAAAACCGTTTATTGCAGATTCGATTCCGAAATACAGTTTAGAAAATGCGATATCTGCCATACCTGCATTCTTTACCGCCTGCATTTGAGACTGAATATTCGACACGGTATTGCTTCCATAATCCAAAAAATAAGATACCCCGTCCATTTTCACCATATCCATATAATCTCCTACAACAATATCGTTATTATACCATTGTATCTCCATATATTCCTTTCCTCCCGCTTTCTTGCACTTATTAAAGGTCTCGATGAATCCCATCCAGTCTCCCGGCAAGGCACCATGAAGCTCTTCATTGATAAACCAACCGTCAAAGCCATAATAATCGGCTATCTCATACAACTTACGGGCATATGGGTATTCTCCGCCTTCTTTAGTCAACATCTGACGCAACCATGCCGGATCTCCAGAAAAAGCCCTAGGTGGGAAAAACAACTGACCCAGAACTTTTACTCCATTCATGTGCGCTACATCCACTACCGGGGCCGAAGGAGGTATAATAATGCCTTCTCCTGCAGATCCACCCCACCAAATCAGCAAATCCATATATTGCCAATAAGTAGGATTATATCCGAGAATATTGTCCGCATCCTGAGAAGGAGTAAGACTGCATTCAGGATTCATTGTCAAACAAGCCGCCACACGGGAATCTGCAAATTGAGAAGAGTTCGCTTTCACCGTATTATCCCAAAAACGTGGTTGAAGAGGAACTCTACTCCTATTAAATTTCGCATCTTGGTCATCCGAAGGCTTCCAGTTCTTAATATTGTCCGGATGCCAACACGGACTATATGGCTGTTGCGCAACCGCACTGCCTACGCCCAAAATAACAAAAAGCGTAATAAATAACTTTTTAATGTTCATGATATAATTTATTTTACAGGTTTTGATTATCTGAAATTATTCGGCTTTACACGCTCTCCCTGATCATTATTCGTATCAGAAACGTCCCAGAAAATACGTTGAGCCTGACTATCCCGATATTTTACCGGTATATTATCGAAATTATGCTCAAACTCACTATTCGAATACCGTATGCGCTTAATAAACTTCCCTTGAGGAACATCAGAAGAATAATTTCCGCTTTTTGTCTGAAAATCCATCAGCCGAGGATAATCAGTACGACGAAACTCCGCCCACGCCTCATTCCCGTTCGGGAAAACAGCCAACCATTTTTGAGTAATAATTTGTTCCAACATGCCTTCTCTATCATTCTTTTCAAACGGGTTATCTTCATCTTGCAAACAATGCAGCATCATTATATATACATTCGTTTTCTGAGGCAGAATTTTATAATAATCCATCGAAGCTTTAATTCCGGATTTAAAATACTCCAAGACATCTCCTTCGACCCATCCGCGAAGAACTGCTTCCGCCAACAAAAACTGACATTCGGCATACCCCAACCATACAGACTCACGAGAAAAACCGAACCAATTCATATCTTCCAAAACTTTCGGAGCAGTTTGGTTGCAACGCAGTACAGAATGCTTCGAACTCTCTTTATGAATAATATCCCGGCTACCTATCACACATCCGTTAAAATCCTTACTCGTATCCTCGATGTTACTCTCAAGAGAGGCATACGGTGTAGGACGATACCATAATATCTCCATACGCGGATCTTCAAAATCAGCCAGACCTTTATATGCCGACTCAATATCCTTAGACATAACACAATCACGATAATTGGTAGAACACAAAGCAAATATATTCTCGTCACCTCCGGAATCGATACCGCCAAGTGCAACCGGAGCATAGTCGGGAATAGTTACCATATTATCCTCTTGACCTTTCATCACACCTTCAGGAGCAGAAAGTGCAGCCACAGCTTCCTTTTTGGCCCATTCGGGATTTGCAACAGATATCCTCATTGCCATACGCAAACGGAGCGTGTTGGCAAAGCGCATCCATGCCCGTTCGTCACCACCATATACAAAATCTTCTGTCCTAGTAAACTTAAATTCGCATTCTTCAGGACGCATATTCTCTACCGCCTGGGCCAATATACGGAAACACATATCATAAACTTTCTCGGCATCATCATAATGCACCTTCTCAGGAGCCTCCCAACCACGTACATATTCAGAGAAAGGAATAGGACCGTACGTATCAACCATCTGTACTGTTAAAAATGCCATATAGATGCGGGAGATATAATAAGCATTCTTATACTTCTCCCTATCAACATAATAAAACGGCCGTATCAACTGCGCATACTCTTTTACCCTTTCCTTATAGAAATGGTCCCAACGCCGACCGCTATAATCTTCAGTATAAACATATCCAGGAGAAGAACTGAGGAAAGCAGTATTATTACAAGCAAAATACCCCCCATACACATCATGAGATAGATTAGTCGTACGTTGATAATCGTTATACATCCCCTGATATAAAAATTTCTTAAATATCGCAGGTGCATTTCCTATAATCGTTTTCAGATATTCTAACTCCTGCTCACTTACGGTAGCATTCAGATCAATATCAGCGAGACCTTCATCCAGATCTTCCGGACCGCTAACCACATATTCCGGATTTAGAGGATCAGTATTTATCTCATCAAAACTATCTGTACAAGCAGTAAATATGCTCATGATAAAAGCCTGTACAACAACACATAAAAAGAATTTCATATTATGTAGCATAATTTAGTCCTTAATTTAAAATGAAACATTTACAGAGAAACCAAACGTACGGGTATAAGG
>NZ_CEWDCG010000083.1:0-12403 GCF_982436375.1 Coprobacter sp.
TCTTTTATTGCATAGACTTTTTGTTCTAGTTTTTCCATATTTGTTTACTATTTAGAAATTAATTGATATAAATACAATACGAAGCTTAAAAATGTTGATTCGGTTAAAGTAATTTATAAAACTTTCTGATTTACTTCGTTTATGTCGTACAGTTGTTTTTTGGAGATTTATTGGATATCTGTCTTTTGGAAGTAGTCAACAAAATATCGGTTATGCTTGTTATCTGAGAGTGAAAAGAAAATTATTTATTAAATAATCTGTGATATGGAGACAATCTTACATTTTTTTCGTACCTATCCGGAGATGGCTATATTTCTTACAATCGGCATTGGGTTCTGGTTGGGACAATTGAAATATAAATCTTTTTCTCTGGGGACGGTAACTTCTGTGCTCTTAGTAGGTGTGGTAGTAGGACAAATGGATATTCCTATACCAGGACCTGTAAAATCGGTTTTCTTTTTATTATTTCTTTTCTCTATTGGTTACAGTGTCGGTCCTCAGTTTTTTCAGTCATTAAAAAGCGATGGCATCCCGCAAGTTATATTCGCTTGTGTACTTTGTATTCTCTGTTTAGGCGTGACGGTTATTATTGCCAAGATATTGGGTTATAATCCTGGAGAAACCATTGGATTGTTTGCCGGAGCTCAGACAATCTCTGCCGTAATTGGTGTCGGGACTGATACGATCGGGACATTGGGCGTTTCAGAGTCCGAAAAACAGGCTTGGTTGAATATTATTCCTGTTTGTTATGCCGTGACCTATATTTACGGAACAATCGGTTCTGCTTATATTTTGGGGACATTAGGACCAAAAATGCTGGGTGGGTTGGAAAAAGTAAAACAGAAAACCCGGGAACTTGAAGCTCAAATGAGAAAAGGTTCTATCGAAGATGATCCGGCTTTGATCGATGCGAATCGTCCGGTTGTTTTTCGAGCCTATTGTGCTTGTAGCGATTGGTTCGATACTCAGAGAACAGTTGCCGATGTGGAGAAACAAATGCAGACTTTGGGACGGAGAATATTTGTAGAGAGAGTTCGTTCTGCAGGAAAAGTAGTAGATGCGACTCCTGATCAAATCATTCATAAAAACGACGAGCTTGTTTTGAGCGGAAGACGGGAGACTGTCATAGAAGATGAAAGCTGGATCGGTGATGAGGTAAATGATCCTGAATTGTTGACATTTCCGGTTGAAGATATTTTTGTCATGCTTACTCAGAAGACGGCAAAGGGGAAAACAATAAGAGAATTACGCCGGCAGCCGTTCATGCATGGCATTATTATTAAGAAAGTAAAAAGAACAGGAGTTGAATTACCTATTTTAGCAAATACGAAGTTGCAAGCAGGGGATCTGCTTGAAATTGTCGGTATGGCAAACGATATAAAGCAAGCTTCTCCTAAATTGGGATATGTAGATCGTCCGACTAATAAAACAGACCTTATTTTTGTCGGTTTAGGAATATTGATCGGCGGTATTGTAGGAGCATTGACTATACGTTTAGGCGGTATTCCTATTAGTCTAAGTACCAGTGGCGGGGCTTTGATATCGGGTTTGTTTTTCGGATGGCTGAGAACCAAACATCCGACCTTTGGCCGTATTCCCGATCCGGCGGTATGGATTTTTAATAATCTCGGATTGAATATGTTTATTGCAGTAATCGGAATTACTGCCGGACCTACTTTTCTATCCGGAATAAAAGAAATGGGATTCATAATTTTCTTTGCGGGTATTTTGTCCACTTCTATACCGTTGATATTAGGGATATGGATCGGTGACAAGATATTTAAGTTTCATCCAGCCATTAATTTGGGATGTAATGCCGGTTCTCGTACTACGACAGCGGCCTTAGGTGCAATACAGGAGTCGATAGAGAGCACAGTCCCTGCTCTCGGATATACGGTAACGTATGCCGTCGGGAATACTTTATTGATTCTTTGGGGTGTGGTTATCGTATTGCTGATGTCGTAAATAATAAATGTAGAATAATATCGATAATTTAAATTTGTAATATGGATTGTAAAGAAAAATTACCTTCGGCTTTGATGAAAGGATATAGCCGGAAGTTTGAAAAAGGACTTGAATCGATGAGTCCGTTCGAGATTAAGAATAAGTTAATAGAGTTTGCTGAAGAGCATACTCGAAAAGCTTTTTGTTTATTTCTGAATGCCGGACGAGGAAATCCTAACTGGATTGCAACAGTCCCTCGTGAAGCTTTCTTTTTATTGGGAAAATTCGGTCTGGAAGAGTGCCGTCGGGTATTCGATCTTTCTGAAGGAATTGCAGGTATTCCTGTAGAGAAAGGCATTGCTAAACGCTTTGAAGATTTTATTCAGCAGCACAAGGCCTTACCGGGTGCTGATCTGTTGAAAGAGGCTTATCATTATTTTGTCGATAAGAAAAGAGTCGATCCGGATTCGTTGATACACGAATGGGCTGAAGCGATTATCGGAGATCAATATCCTGTACCTGATCGTATGTTGAAATATGCCGAAATGATTGTACACGATTATCTGTTACAAGAGATGTGTGATCGTCAGCCGGTAAATTTCAAGTATGATCTGTTTGCTACGGAGGGAGGCACGGCAGCTATGTGTTATATTTTCGATTCTTTGCAAGAAAATCGTCTGCTGGCCAAGGGAGATCGGGTCGCTCTTATGACACCCATATTTACCCCTTATATCGAAATTCCGGAACTTGATCGTTTTCAGTTTCAGGTGATTAAAATTCAGGCAAGTCAAATGACTGAAACAGGACTTCATACTTGGCAGTATCCCGATTCGGAGCTCGATAAATTGAAAGATAAATCGATAAAGGTTCTTTATATCGTCAATCCGAGTAATCCACCCTCTTATACGTTAGACAAACGGTCTTTGGATAAGATCGTAGATATTGTCAAGAAAGATAATCCGCATCTGATGATTATTACGGATGATGTGTATGGGACATTTGTGCCGCATTTCAAATCTTTGATGTATGAATTACCGTTGAATACATTGTGTGTATATTCTTTCTCTAAATATTTCGGAGCTACCGGGTGGCGCTTGGCGGTAATAGCATTGAGCGAGAATAATATTTATGATGAGATGATTGCTGCGCTTCCGAAATCGGATATTGAAGATTTGCATAAACGTTATGAGTCTATAACTCTTAATCCGGAGAAGCTTAAATTTATAGACCGTATGGTAGCGGATAGTCGTATGGTGGCGTTGAATCATACGGCAGGACTTTCTACTCCGCAGCAAATGCAGATGGCTCTTTTTGCGGCTTATGCTCTTTTTGATAAGGAAGACCGATATAAGAAAAAAATGCAGAAAATAATTAAGGAGCGGCTCGATGCCATGTGGGAAAATACAGGTTTCGAGCTTGTTCCTGATCCTTTGCGTGCCGGATATTATTCAGAAATAGATATTATGGTGTGGGCAAAGAAATTATACGGAGATGAATTTGCCTGTTATCTTGAAGCTAATTATGATCCTCTTGATTTTGTAATTCATTTAGCAAAAGATACTTGTATAGTGTTGCTTAACGGTAGCGGTTTTGATGGTCCTGATTGGTCGATACGTGCATCTTTGGCCAATCTCGATAAAGATGATTATAAGAAAATCGGGAAGGGGGTACGGTTGATATTGGATGAGTATGCTTTGGCATGGAAAAAGGCGAAAGGTGAATCAAAATAATTTTTTGTAAAACGGGAGAGAAAATTTTTGTCTCCCGTTTTTGTTATCTTTTTTTCTTATAATATTTTGTTTTCAGTTTTTGAAATTCCGGACTTTTTTTGATGTCTTTTAGCCAGATATTGAGGCTGTCGAGAAGTAAAGGCGATGTAAGTCGTAGAGCCCAAGATCGGAATTGTGTAAAACTTATATCGGTGCTGAAATCGATTTCCGGATAATGTTTACTCATTTCTCGGGCAATTGTTTCATCGCATACGGCAAAATCAATTTCACCTTTGGCTACCATAATAATTAATTGTTCGTCACCGTAGGTGTTTTCTTCATTGACATAAATCGTATCGCCTATTTCATGTGCCAAATTCATAATCCGTAAACGGGTAGGGGCGTCACTGATAATATTCAAATGTTTTTGAGCCAGATCGAGTTGATTTCGTATAGGGTCTTTCCCATTATTATATTCGGCTTTTCTTTGTACTAATACTTGTTTGTTGAGTAAGATGGGATCGGTAAATAAAAAATTTTCTTTACTGTCCGTAGTGACAGGAATAGGACGCCCGATAATATCGTAACGATTTTTCTCGAGTCCTTCTATGCTTTTGCTTAAACTGACTTCGGGATATACTTTTACATGCAGACCGCTTCGCTTGGCAATCAGTTGTGATAATTCATAATCAAATCCCGATATGGTATCATCAGATATGTAGTAATTTATCGGAGTATAGTCCGTTACAATACGTAGTGTGTCTTGCTTGATTTCCGGAATATCTCTCGGGGTATATGACGGAACGAGTATTTGGGTACGTATCATATACATGATGAAAAGTACCATGACCAACAGAACGATATAGAGAATAAATCGCGTTTTGTATTTCATATATTCTTTCTTTATCTCTATATAGGTTTAATTTGCAAAATCGACTGAGACTCCGAATTGCAGGGTTGCAGGGTTTATTGGGTAATGCAACATAGAAAAATAGTTGTTTCCACCGAACATTCCTTGATTGAAATTCGAGTATAAAACGTAAAAACGCACCATTTTCAATTTCATGTTTGCATAAACATTCATCATTGGATAATTGCCTATTTTAAATTCCCTTTGGTTATAAAACGACAAAGTTGCCGGTTGGTATCCTTCTGCATAATATTCGGTATGATACCGGCAATCTACGCCTATTTGAGTATTCAATACCTTCGCTATCGGAAAAGATAAATACAGATTTCCGTATGCGCTGAGGTCGGGAAGGGGAATAATAGAAGGTCTGCTCGATTTTTGATAAACTGCTTCGATATCTAAATTAAGAATCCCGACTTTGAATGATTGGTTTAGTTTGGCACTAAAAACTTGCATGATCGAACTTTCTTGACGAGGCATGCAGTTTTCATCAAAATAGACGTAGTTTTGGACATTTTCTACACCAACGTTCAATCGAGTGCCCCAACGTTCTATTGCAAATTCTCCTCCGACTCGAAAATTCCTGATTTTATTGAAGTTATTGTTCCATATAAAATGATTGGAAACGTAATGCTTATAATAAAATGCAGGTTCAAGATTTTTAAAGAAGCCATATGCACGTAATTGGACGGTATCTTTAAAAATAGGAAAGCGAGTCTGTATTTCTCCATTCACATCGAACGATCCTACTTCCGGACCGGTTAATCCCAATTTCCCGTTTACAGTATAGGTCAGTATTTTCCCTTGCCGTTTCGAAACTTCAGCACCTATCCATAGTAAATTCTCAGTATAGTATCGGCTCGATGATCGTCTTATAAATGTTACAGGCTCTCCGAGTACCGGTGTTTCAGGTGCGAAAGCGAAGGCTGAGGGAACAGTATCCGGCATTAGTTTGAATTGGCGTATTTCGTATGTCATATAGGCCGCCAATCCCATTTTTGCATATTTGTTAAAACCTTCAAGCAGAGAGATTCCCAGTGTATTTTTGAGAGACCAATAAGAGGTCGTGTCATTCGATCCGTTTTTGTTGAAATAGGTATTTTTGAAAAATTTTTGATTTTCGTCAGCCGAGAGATTGACAAAACGACGGAAATTTCGGTTGTATTCTATCGTATGAATAAAACTGGTGACAGGAACAAATGTCTCTATTGTTGTCGTGTCTTTTGTCTCTGTTTTATAAAAACCTACATTATAACGTTGTGTGGCATAATAGTTTTGTCCTCTCACACGGTTGTATGCATCGCTTAGGTTGATTGGAATACTTTGTGAATCGATACCCGTTCCTCCATCCATTTCGGTAGGATGAAGGATGTAGTTGTCGTCAGCAAGCCCTCCGTTTTCTTGACATACAAAATTATATGTGTTGAACATTACTTGTAATTGATATTTTTCTCCGATATAATTAGATGAGAGTTGCCAAGAAAGCTCATTTGTTGCCTGATGATCATAACTTCCCCGAGAATAGAGATATTGAATATTAGCCCCGAATCCCAATCTGGCATTTACATTTCCTGAAAAGACGGCTTTCAAGTCGTCTTGTTTTTTCACTTTAGAACCTCCTGTGAGGTAGGATAAAAGTGTCATGGGAATGCGGGTATTGTAAAAGTCAAAATTCTCGGGAGTTGTTATCCAAGGATGAAAAGGCGCTTTGAATATGAACTGGGGCATCTGCGGGCGATCGAAAAATATTTTTGAAAATCCCGGACCTCCTAAATTACCCGTATAACCATAAGCCGTTGAATATGAAGAGGGTTGGTCAGTTTGGTAAAAATTGAGCTGAAGTGTGTCCATCGGTACACGATACCTGTTGCCCAACGGTTGTGTATTGCGCCATGCATACGGTTCTGCAATAACCGGCTTTTTCTTGGCAAATACCGAGAAAACACAGCAGATACCGATAATAAAGAGTACCGAAATTCTTTTCATACGGCTGCAAA
Organism: Coprobacter sp.; assembly: GCF_982436375.1. NCBI lineage: Bacteria > Pseudomonadati > Bacteroidota > Bacteroidia > Bacteroidales > Barnesiellaceae > Coprobacter > Coprobacter sp. Next base: position 6,561 of record NZ_CEWDCG010000083.1, read on the forward strand.
GATAAAATTAAAAAATCAGAATTAAAGGAGTCGGGCCTATAAAAAGGCTTTCGTAAAGAGAGGGTTGTTTGGGTTTTGATAATCTTTAACGTGTATAAATCAATCTAAACGGCTATTATTCTTGTTATACATGCAGATTAAGAGCCTATCTGAATTTTGTCGGGGCAGATTTGAGAGTTTTCTTTTAAGGACATATTTCTGTTCAGAGGAAAATGCAAAAGTAACCGGATAACATTTTCTTATCAGAGAATTTAGATAGACTTTAAACATTTCGAATTAATATGATAAATCAATAAAAGTAAAGATTATGGAACTTACGACTTTTAATTTTTGGGGAAAGACCAAATATTGGTGGGGAATAATGCTGGTAGGGATTTTGTTGATACCTGCGGGTTTATGGTTGTTGTTACAGCCGGTTATGGGATATGCTGTCATTTCGATGCTGTTAGGATGGGGATTGATACTTTTCGGAGTGGTTCAATTAACTGTTTCGGGAGATATAGAAAAACGAGGACAAGGATGGGGCTGGTGGCTTGCTGGAGGAATATTCGATATATTTATCGGATTTTTGTTGATCAGCAATTTGGCATTGAGCGAATTGACTCTTCCTTATTTTTTCGCTTTTATATTTTTGTTTAAGGGACTTAGCAATATTATTTCTGCATTTTCTATGACATCGGCTTATAAATATTGGTGGCTGTATTTGATTAACGGAATTATCATGCTTTTGATCTCATTCTTGTTTTTCTTTACACCTTTTACTGCAGCTTACAGTATCGTATTTCTCTGTTCATTTGTTTTTGTTTATTGGGGAGTGGCATTGATTATCTTCTCTTATGATGTAAAGCCGGACAAGACAATAGAACAGCCTAAGTAATCAGGCCAATTGTGTTTTATATATTTCCTATTTTCTTTATCGATAAGGCATGTTTTGCGTGAGCAAAGCATGCCTTTTAATGTATTTTATAGGGTAAATTATTCATTATTAAGTATTCTTTGACCAGTATAAATCTTATCTTTGCTTCGGGATGCAGCGAAATATCCGAATTGTTGCATCTTTACAATAAGATAATGCTTGTTCTTGTATTTATTCGTTGATGTATAGACATTTGAATAAAATATAATATATGGTAAAGAGTGACAGTATAGTTAAACTTTTGCCGGCAGGACAAGTCAAAATAGAAAATTATTATAGGGAGGACATCGCAATGAAAATAAAAAGATTATCGTCTGTCCTGATATTTTTAGGATTATCGGTTGTTGCTTTTGGGCAAAAATATATTCCCGAAGATGATTTATATTATCAGCCGAAAGATAAAAATCCGATTGTAGAAAAGAAAAAACAGGAAAAATCGACTTCGGCTTATCAACAGCCGGTAGCGACGACAACAACGACTACTACAACAGTTACGACAACTACTGCTCAATCTGATTATGATCGGGAAGTAGATGCATATAATCGCCGTTATTCTCCGGAAACTACAGATACGATTCCATCTATTACTCTTGATGAGTTTACCCGAATGGCTCAGAAGAATGAGCAGGATGCGGATGATGATAATACGGGATATTATCTTAATGGTTTTGAAGGTTCTCAAAGTGATCTTGAATATGCCGAACGGATACGCCGTTTTCACAATCCGAAATTTACCATACATATTTCCGATCCTGCTTATACGGATATATATTTCTTAGATCCTACGGATTGGAATGTATATATTGATAATTCGTATGCATTTGTGACACCGACATGGACCAATCCGTGGTATTGGAATTATACGTGGGCGCCTTACAGTTATTCGAGTTTGTCTTGGCGCTGGAATTTCGGGTTTGGTTCATGGGGATTCTCATGGGGATATGGTTATCCGGGATGGGGCTACAATCCTTATTGGGGTTGGGCAGGACCATGGTATCCGCATTGGGGCTGGGGAGGTCATCACCATCACCCCGGCTATTATCCCGGACATCGTCCCGGATGGAATAACGGACGGGATATCCGTTATTCGAATGGTGGACGAACGACTTACGGAAATTATGGTTCTTCAAATCGTTATAGTGGAGGAAGAAACACTATAAATACTCGTCCGTCTTCTACGGGGAACAAATACACTCCGGGGTCTTCTTCAAGCAAGCAACCTATAATGAGAGAAACCAACTCGAATCGTGGACGTACTCGTATCGGTACATCAAGTGGTAATTCTACGTATAACCGTCCTTCAGGAACAACCAATCGCCGATCGACTTATACTCCGGGATCTTCTTCAGGACGTACTTCCGGCTCTTCATCGCGAGTACGGAACAGTAGCGGAGGACGCAGCACATATACTCCATCAAGCAGTCAGAGGCGGGAATCGAGGAGTAGCTATAGCCCGTCCACATCTCGCAGTAGCGGATCGAGCGGTAGTGTTGGCCGTAGTAGCGGAGGTTCCCGGGGGCGTACGAGATAAAGAGATAAGTTTAAGATAATATTCGATAATGAAATAGTGTAATGAAAGCCCATAATCATTGTGAATGAGAATTCGAGGAGTGATGTGGGCTTCCGTTTTTTATATCAGAAATATTTATGAAAATGAAACGGTCAATTTGTATTATGGCGATAACGATGTGTTGCGTAGCTTCGCTATTCGCGCAAGGCAGTATGAATGCCTATAATTATTCTCGTACCGATATAAAAGGTACGGCCCGTTACATGGGAATGGGAGGGGCTTTTGGAGCTTTAGGCGGTGATATATCGACATTGTCGCAAAATCCGGCGGGTATCGGAGTGTATAGAAGTAATGAAATCGTTACGACTTTGGGTATAGCCGGAATTTCTGCGGAGACAAAAACTTCTGTCAATGTGAATAATAATCTGACAAAATTTGTTTTTGATAATGTCGGTATAATAGGAACTTTTAATACCGGAAAAGATTTGGGAATAGTCTCTTATAATTTCGGGTTTGCGTATAATCGTCGTAATTCTTATGATCAGACATATCGGGTACAGTATAGTAATCTTCGTTCCTCTGTAACGAATTATATTGCCGATAAATCTTTCGGGATTAGGGAGAACGATTTGGCCGGAGCTGATGTGCAAAGTGGGGATGCTTATGATATAAACGGCCTTCCTTGGTTGAGTATTTTAGGATATGAGTCGTTGCTGATGTCTCCTCAGGAAAATCCGGAAGGAGGTTATTATGATGACAGTTATGAGGGCCTTTTCGGAGCAAAAGCCACCGGATCGGGGTCGCTTTATGTCAGGGAAAGAGGTCGGACAAACGAATATACGTTCAATTTCGGGGGAAATGTGTCGAATGTGGTTTATTTTGGAATAGGGCTCGGTATAATGGATCTGGATTATGAAATGATCTCTTCTCATGATGAAAATTTATTCAATACATCAGGATTTGTTCCTAAAAAAGAGAAAATAGAAGAACCTGATAAATATGAGATTTATAATTATCCGATAACAGCCAGTAATTTCTCTTTATGGAATCGGTTGAAGACAGAAGGTACGGGTTTTAATGTCAAACTCGGATTAATAGCTCGTGTTACCGATTATTGGCGATTAGGATTGGCGTTTCATACGCCGACCTACTATTCGATGAGCGATTATTATATGGCGAGTGTAGATAATGCCTATACTTATGTTAATACGAATGTTAATGAAACGCTTTCGGAAAGAGATGTGACCGATAGTCCGGAAGGCCGTTATGATTATAGTTTGGTTACTCCGTGGAAATTTATGGCGAGTACGGCATTTATAATCGGGAAAAAGGGAATTGTCAGTTTTGATTATGAATATACGGCGTATGACAAAATGAGTTTGAGCGAAACCGACGGATTGGAGATGAATGATGTCAATGATGATATTTCTTCTTATTTTAAAGCCGGACATACATTCCGGGTAGGAGGAGAATATCGCATTACTCCTCAGTTAAGTGCTCGTTTGGGATATGCCAATCAGTTATCTCCTATGAAAGTGAGTACGGGGGATGCACTGAATATAGCAGGTATGGCTCCTCACTATACGCTTGACCGGGGTACGCAATATTATACTTGTGGTTTGGGTTATCGGTTTGGAATTTTTTATGCAGATATGGCTTATATTCATAAAAATGCAAAAAGCGATGTTTTAGCGTTTTCCCCGATTCCGAGTACGGGCCTGACTTCGGAGGTAGCTACTTTGCATGCTAAAAATAATTCGTTTATATTGACTCTCGGTTTTAAGTTCTGATAAGAAGCTGAATCTCTTTATCGGAAAATTTAGGCAGCCTTTAAGGTTTATTGAATGAGAATGTAATATTTTTTATGCCCGGCTTGTTCGGGCATTCTTTTGTTAAACAGATCGAATGAAAGATTTTATAGAAAAAATCAGAAAAGTATATCCTCTTTCGGATGAAGCGTTGTCCTTGTTTATTGCAGAGACAGAACGAGTATCTTTTCCGAAAGGTCATTTGTTGATACGAAGCGATGTTAAAGAAAAATATTCTTATTTCATTATAAAGGGATATGCACGGGGATTTTTTTATAAAGAAGATCGGGATGTGACTATTTGGTTTGCCTCATCGGGTATGTCGTTATTATCGATGAATGGTTATATGTTTGGTTCTGCAGGATATGAAAATATCGAATTACTTGAGGAGTGTGACTTGTTGAAAATATCGAATGATGCTCTTAACCGGCTTTTCGACCGTAATATCGAATTAGCTAATTGGGGAAGAAGAATGTCTGATCAGATAATTTTAGAGTTGGAGAAATTGATTATGGAACGTTGTTTTATTTCGGCTTCCGAACGGTATCATCTGTTGATGGAGCAAGAACCGGAAATTTTACAAAAAGTGCCACTCAGACACATTGCTTCCTATTTAGGTATTTCTCAAGTTTCTTTGAGCCGGATACGTGCCGGAATACAATAATAGGTCTCTGTTCTTTTTTTACATATGTAAATTGATAATTGTTTTATTATTCCCAATTTTGCGCCTCGAAAAATACTTTACTTTAAAAATAGAGAATAAATGAAACAATTCAGAGGCATATTTTTAGCGATATTATCTTCTTCTACGTTCGGGATGATTCCGTTTTTTGCTTTACCGGTCATACAGGAGGGAGTAGGTATCGATTCTATATTGTTTTACCGTTTTGCCGTATCAGCAGTTATAGTAGGGCTTTATTTGTTATTTGTAAAGAGCGATTTTCGTATTACGGCTAAGGAACTTGTTACATTATTTTTTCTTGGAGTTTTTTATGCCCTTACTTCTTTATGCCTTACGGCGTCTTATTTGTATATTCCCAGCAGTGTTGCGACCACTGTGCATTTTTTATATCCGGTATTGGTGACGACTATTATGATATTATTTTTCAAAAATAAGGTCTCTTTATCTGTTGTTACGGCGGCGGTGATGGCGATTGTCGGAGTCTATTTTTTAAGTGGAGGCAAGGATGGGGGAGTCATTAATGTAAGGGGATTGGCATTGGTCTTAGTAACGGTGCTCACTTATGCGATATATATTGTCGGTGTGAATAAGTCTTGTGTTCAAAAAATGGACGGGTTAAAAATGACTTTTTATGTTTTGTTGTCATCTGCACTTATTTTTGGAGGAAATCTTTTGATAAAGGGAAACGGTTTAGATGCGATTCCGTCTTATAAAGCAGGCATAAACTTATTTTTACTTGCACTGATCCCGACCCTTATTTCTGATTTTACTTTGATTTTAGCAATTAAGCAAGTCGGGTCTACTATTACTGCTATCTTGGGCTGTATGGAGCCTCTTACCGCATTGTTCTTAGGAGTATGTTTTTTAAATGAGACTCTTGATGGGGAACAGTTGGTCGGTATCTTTGTTATTTTATCGGCGGTATTT
>NZ_CEWDCG010000084.1:0-12328 GCF_982436375.1 Coprobacter sp.
AAAGCCTTGGAATCGCGAAGACTGCGTATCCAGCCGCCTACCTGAATTTCCTGGTTCAGATATGCGTCCCGGTTTTTATATATGTCTTTTATAGTGATCAGGTTCATAAACATTCTCCTTTTTATATATTTAATTTTATATTGAAATTAATTAAGTAAGTAGTATATTTGTAGTGTATAAATATTTATTATGCAGAAATAAATCAAATATTTTAATAAATAAAAAAATGAAAGTAGTAAATTTATGTGTATCATTATTGGTACTCTCTTTTGTCGTAGCGTGTCAGCCCAAAACGACAACCTCTGATCAGATCGCAGATGAAGTGTATCAGGTAGATAGTTTGTTGGTTTTGCAAGACTCCTTGATCGGTGATACGGTAGAGGTTGAAGGTTTTTGTGTCGATATTTGCGGGCATGGCGGTTCTCATATTACTTTGATGGGAAGTGATACGACTCAGATTGTCAATGTAGAGGCCGGACCTCAAATCGGTTCGTTCAGCAATGACCTGAGAAATAATAACGTTCGTGTAAAGGTCGTTATTAATGAACAACGAGTGGATGAAGCTTTTCTTTCTGATTGGGAGCACCGTTTAGATGAAAGTTTGAAGACTCCGCAAGGTAATCCTGAGGCGGTAGCAATGTTGAAACAGCAAATTGCCGAAATTCGGGCAGCAATAGCGGAACGTGCCGAAAAAGAAAACAAGAATTATTATAGTCAGTATCATATCGTTGCTTCAGAATATGCCGTCCAATAATTTTTCTGCTAAGATACGCAAGTGGTTCCGGATCATTCATCGGGATTTATCCTTTATTTTTGCCGGGATAATAATTGTTTATGCGGTTTCAGGTATTGCATTGAACCATAAACGTGATTTTAATTCGGATTATCGGATTTCTCGTTCTGAAATTATGTTGAAGGGCGATTTCCCGAAACAGGAAAAAGTGTCGAAAGAGGAGACTTTGGCTTTACTTGATCAAGTCGGGGAAGAGAATGCTTATATGAAACACTATTATTTCGGGGATCAGCAAATGAAAGTCTTTTTGAAAGGTGGCTCTTCTTTGGAGGTCGATATGAATACCGGTAAAGCTTTATATGAGTCGGTAAAAAAACGTCCGATATTGAGTGCTTTCAACCGTTTGCATTATAATCCGATGCGTTGGTGGACATGGTTCTCCGATGTGTTTGCCGTATCTCTGATTATCATAACGATTACCGGATTGTTTATGAATAAAGGAAATAAGGGCATTATCGGACGAGGAGGAATCGAATTTATAATAGGAATCTTAATTCCCGTTTTGTTCCTGATTTATTTAAGCTGATATAGACTTGATATTATAAAAAAACGTTCGTTTATTGAAACGAACGTTTTTTTATAATAGGGAAAAATATTAGTTGGCTTTCTGAACTACCGGTATGCGGAAAAGTTCAACGTCACCGCCTTTTAATACAACATCTAATTTACGGTCCGCTCCTGTGGTATTAGCAGATTTGGGAGATATAACAACATTCCCGTATATTCCGTAACTTGCATTTAACCAAGATTCTTCTTCTGTTATGGGATTTGATGTTCCGGCAGTACAAATTGCTACATCGATGCTTCCGTTTGCGTCGATACCGTATTCAACTCTGCTTGTGCTGATGTCGCTAGCATTGAAACTCAATAATGTATTGTTTGCGATTGTTGTTTCCCAATTTGCATCCCAAACCGTGATTTCTGTTGCAGGCATAGGATTTTGCATGATGGAAATGCTCACAGGTTCTGCTGTTCCTGCGCTGATATTTAATGTTATATTTCTCATCATACTGGTTTCATTTGCTTGGGTAAATTTGATTTCGACTGTTTCTCCACTGCGTCCGCTAGTCTTGTTGATACTATACCAGGGTGTATAGGTTCCATCTTCAGGGTCGTTCCAATCTTCTACGGTCATGTTCCAACGTCCGGCATTTGTTTTAATAACGAAACTGAATGGAGCTCCGTCTTTATAAGGTGTGGTATAAGTATACATGTTATTTTCCATGGGGACACCCGATAAAATGATCGTATTTTGAGTATCAGTTCCCAATTGGGTTATTGTAAATTCAACGGGTTCTGCACCGGGTACGGTAATTTTGAATGTCGCCGTTCTGTCGTCACTTTCCGTATGAATGCCGGCTTTTACCGAGATGGTCGTATTATTCAATACTTTGGCAGTACACCAAGAACCGTTATTTTCGACAGCTTCTACCTTGATCAATTCTGCGGGAGCATTTGTCGTGATGTGAACGACCGTATCGACTAATTGGTCGGTAGGAAGTTCCAGTAAAGCATCGTCTTCGGATGCTAAAGATAGAGTGTAGTTTACTTCTTCTCCCTTTTTGTCATCATCGTCATCTGAACAACTGTTCAATGTAAATGAAAATGTTACTGTTAATAAAGCGATGACTAAGAATTTCAGATCAGTAATTTTCATAGATCATTTATTATTTAGTTAGTAAATAGGGGAAGCGGTAACTGCCGCTTCCCATTAGTTATTATTTGTCAAACAATTTTTGAATAACTGTGATCTGGTAATCATAGTATGCTCTTGTACGAGCATCTCCTGTACCTCTCTTTGCTTTGTACAGATTTAATATGTTTTTCAAAGTTGCGGTAATAATCGGACGACCGACACCTGCGGATAATTTTGCAGGAGTCATATTATGCCGGGCATAAGATTGTTCTTCTTTATGAAAACTGCATTTATCGTGTTGTTTACAAAAAGCGTTGCTTTCTTTTGCTACCGAATCCATCATTTTTTTCAACTCTTGTTCCGGATCAGCCAATCCACCCATTAATCCTTTGTTCATAGACGGGTCGAGGTTGGAGTATTTCATCAATGCTGCAACTGCGGCATTTTGAAGATTCATGTCTTCCTGAGTCAGGGATTTTGATTTAATCGTATTTACGAATATCGCATTTGTCGCATCTTTCAGATACTCATCTAATGTATATAGATTTTCTTGTCCTGAACGTTCTCCTTCATAAACGCTTCCCATGATTCCAGGACCTAAGATTCTCCCTACAATAGAGTATTGGAAGTTGTCATAGAGGTTAGATTCCAATCCGGTAATTCTCATTATGTTTTCAGGAAGAAGCCATTTCCGGCAATTCAGTGCTTGGTCTGTGAGCCATATCATCGCTTTTTTCTGTTTATCTTTTGTAATATACCGTTTTGCATAATTGCTTTTTCCGTCTTGTACGATATCTTTATATTCCACTCCTCCGAGGTAAGGCATTACATGAGTCAAATATCTCATGTATTGACTTACGCAGGCCAGATACATTTCTTGTATATCATCGTAGTTTTTATTTTCTTGAGCAAACCATTTATCGATATTCGAAATAATATATTTCAGATTTTCGATACCGTAGTTACTGGCTTTGATATGATCATTTCCCAAATCTTCAGTTTGGTCGGTAGGGTCTTCATTGAGAAATAGCTGCTGTGCCCCGAATTCATACATCGGATCTCCTTTTTTATCTGTGATGATTTTATTCAGGTAAGGATATTCATCTTCTGCAGTTTTTGCATCTTTGAAGATACGATACCCCCAATTGATAGCGTGCATATCATAAACCCCCATTAGTGGCGGAACCATCCGTACACCTTTTTCAAAATCTCCTCTTTGTGCAACATAGTTATTTCGGGCATAGTCCATGATACTCGGAGTAGTTCCGTATTTTTGTGTGAAAGACGGACTACGTAAGGAGTCTACGGGGAAAGAGTAACTTGCTCCCATATTGTGCATCAATCCGAGTGTGTGGCCGATTTCGTGGGATGCTACATAACGTAAAGACTCATTCATTACATCATCATCGAAAATCATTTTACGGACACGTGCATCTACTGCTCCGGTCTGGGAAAAACGCCAATTGTGGACTAACGAAATTACATTGTGATACCACATGACTTCACCAACCAGAATTTCTCCGCTACGCGGATCGATATAACTCGGCCCGGCGGCATTAGCAATGTCATTGGTCATATAACGTACGCAATTGTAACGAATATCGTCCGGATCGAAATTCGGGTCGTCTGTTGGATAATCTTTTGCTACTACTACGTTTTTAAATCCTGCTGCTTCAAAGGCTTTGTTCCAGTCTTCGATACCGGCTTTTACTGCTCCTCTCCATTTTTCAGGAAATGCGGAATCTACATAATAGACAATTTGTTTTTTAGGTTCTACCAGTTCTCCTTTGAAATATTTTTCCAAGTCTTCTTCTTTCGGTTCTACACGCCAGCGGTGAATAAATTCTTTGGGTAAAATTTTATCTGCTTCGGATGTGTAATAATAGTAACCAGAACTGAAGTATCCTACTCGATTGTCTTGATAACGGCTTCTCATCGGTTCTTTGGGGAGCTCTATTATAGAACGGCGCATTGTGAGGGTATATCCTCCATCTGTAATATTGAAGTTCAGAATACTAGTAATCTCTATGTTTTTTTCAAAGCTTTTTACCTCTTTTAATCTTGAGGCTGATGCATCATAAGAGGCGCTCATCGTTTCTCTTGTGCGGACACTTTGGCGGATCGGGGTGATACATTTCTCGTTCGATACGAAAAATGAGGTGACGTCTATCAATAAAGTGTCGTTACGAGAGGCTTTTATTTTGAATGTTTTTAAAATCGGATTATTGAAATTCCGTTTGAAAGAAGCAGCGATGGCATCATCTTCTTTTACTTTATCGTAAGTTTGTACTGTATGCATATATACATTGCTTGTGTCTGCTGAAAGACAGAACATGAACGGATCTCCTAACATTTCGCCTGCCGTAAAGTTTGAACTGTTACTGGTTTCCGATACTCGGTTTGCCAACAAATACAGGTTATCCAAGTTTTTCGGTGTTATTTCCAGAAGAAGTTCGTTTTTGGGTGTAACCCATGCTTTAAATACTCCGTCGTGGGGTGTCGCTTTTTGAATAGCATCGGCAAATTTATCTTTTTTCTTTGCTGGTGCTGTTTGTTCGGTTTTACCTTTATTTTTCTTACTTTTTCGCTTAAACCATCCCGCATTTGCGTCTGGCAGAGCTACTGATAATGAAATCAACAAAGCAAACAACTTGTATTTCATACTGTACATAATTTATGATAGTTAATGATTTTGGTTGAAGAATAAATTTGTTATTTTGATCTTTTAAAATTGTTTAAATGCGATATTCTTTATACGGGAGAAGTCTTTCCATGTTTCTTGATCGGTAATTTCTATTTTATCTGCCGAGTCGGTTACCTGATATTTTCTTAAAGTTCCTCCGTTTTCCTGTCCCTCTTTATATGTGGCGATATAAAAGAAGTCTTGATCTTTCTGATCCGAGATAATATCATTGAAGATTGCCGTGATTTTTTCGCCCGGAAAAGATCTAAGCTCGACAGCTGCACTTCCGTTTCTGAAATTGTAACCGTATAACGTATTTCCGGCTGCATATATCAAGTATCCTTGTCGGTTTGTTAAACTGAATAGTTCAGATTGGTCTATATTCGTTGCTCCTGAAACCATGTATTTCCCGCCTTTAGTAGCAGAACCTCCGGTACGTGTAATCGTGTAAGTATAGAGATATAGTTTGCCATCAACCGGATTTTTTAGTAATGTAGCAGATTGCCCGCTACCAAAAAGCGAATTGATTGTAGTTACAAAATCGAGTCCGTCAGGCGCAAAAACCTTTTTGGTATTCCAACTGAACGTGTTGTCGCCGTCACTATCAGCCATATCTTTCATACTCTTGGCCAAAGTCCTTAGATAGGTGAATCTTTTGTCATCGGTATTATATAGAATGAATTGATCGATGACAGCGGCAGATATATCTTCACCACTACGGTTACAAGCTATTTTGTCCCCGATATTGAAATATCTATATCCGTTTTCTTCTTCGTAGTAGCTGACTGGATTTCCGAATTCTCCTTCGTTCGAACTAGATAAAACATACGCTTTACCATCAGCGAGAAACATTCCTCTTTTGTCTTTTAATTTTTGAATATCCGTAATAACTATGTTGTTGCGGTATCCTTTTTGATCCGGATCGAAAATTGTAAGTTCCGTAGGCTGGTCAAATTCATCACGTCCGTATCTGAAAGTATTATGTGCCGTGCATACATAAACTTGTTCTTCATATAATTCGGGGCTATTATCTACCCATATCAGATTAATATCTTTATGCGGAACGTTACTGCTGTTTGTCAGTATATTTTTTAAATGCAAAGTATCCCGGCTTATCGACAGCATATCGACACGGACATTTCCGGCGTCATCTTCACAGGCCAATATCCATCCCTTGGTATATGATGTACTCACATTCAGTTCTACGCTTTTACTGAACACTACATTGGTGTTTTGATCGGTTATTTTTAGGTAAAGGGTAAAAGCCTCGGCCGGAAGTGTTATGATGCAGTCCAGATTTCGTTCGTTTCCGAGAACAAAACGTTCTCCCGGATATTTTTGAGTTCCGACAGCGACCCACTCATACTTATAAGATCCTTTTTCTTCGGGGTCTAATGAGAAGTTCAGTTCCGGTGTAATCGTCAGTCTATCTACATTTGCCCGTACATTGTAAATCGTATCGGCTGCAAATCCTTTATCTCCGATCGTGATGTCATTGATGTCCGCATAGTCGTAATTCCCTTTGTCCTTAAAACAAGACGAAAGTAACAACATACAAAATACCAATAGATAAGCGTTATATTTCATTGTCGATTCTTTTTTAATATTGAATACCTTCTCCGGCAGTCATTTTTACAAGATTCCCTTCGGAGTCCCGGTAATCTTCATAAATGGTCTGTCCTTTAGCTTCCATTTCTTTTAGGTATTGATCGAATTTGATTCCCAATGTTCTTATTTTTACGGTTGACATAGGCTCTAAAAAATCAAGCAGTGTCAAATTGAACTGTTCGCAAATAAGCCTATTCTTTTTTTCAGAGTAAGGACCTAAAAAATATTCGTTGAATCCCGGTAATTTTACCCATTTATCGCTGATTGAGATCGTGTGGTGTATGACGTCTATACCAGTTTTGTCAGAACTGTTGGGTGCGAGCCAATATGGCATAGGCAGATTGAAATCTTTTGATTCTTTCAGTTGAAGCTGAAGTGTTCGTTCATTATCTTTTAATGAACTTTTTTTATAGAAGTGAATCGGTATTTGGGCATAGATTTCATTTGCCTTTACATAGTATTTTTCTTGTAAGGGTTCGTAATCTTCTCCGGCGATAGCCGTACTTTTTTCCGGTACGACTTCAATAAATACTTCTCTGTCGTGTGGAACAGTTTCTCCGATGATTTTTACTCTGACAATCAGTATAGAATCTTCTTTGTCGAATACAGCAAACGGTAAACTCGTATTATCGGTATAGTCTAATTTGCTGTCATCCAATCCGCCTTTCGTTTTGGACATGGCAAAATAGATACCTGAAGCTCCGGAATATTCGGGTATCTCTTCCCTGCATCCGGTAAATAGTGCTAAAATAGCTATAAGATTCAGAAATATGATTTTCTTCATTTTCCTTTTTTCATTATTTTATTTACGCTCTGCCAACTCTTTATCAGGGAGATCAAATTGATAGTTCGATAGTTCTATTTTCATATCTCCTGCACTCCTGTTGTATAATCGGGGTATTTCTGTAATTCCTTTTCGTTTATAATACCAGAATAGTTGACCTTCACCGATAAACTCCCGCACATATTCATCTTCTATACTTCCGTCAAGGCTTCCTCCAGAAGAGACCTGTGCTGCTTTTCTTGCACTTCTCAAGTCGTTGACCCATGTGAGAGATTTTTCGCATTCGGCTGCGATAAGGTACATTTCCGAGATTCGTAAAATGGGAATAATCGATGCATATCCTAAATCACCGTCGGTTACGAAGCCGTATTTAACAAAAAAACGACCGTCATTTGCTTCAATATCCCGCAGAGCCTGAAAGTGACAAGTCCTTAAATCTCCTTCATCATCATATAAAGCCTTTACGCCGTTTTCAGTCATTGTAAGGAGGTTTTTAAGTTCCAGTTTATTAGAAAACAACTTGTCATATATATCGGTAGATCTTTGTGTATTATAAGCTCCAAACAAAACTTCTGAAGAAAATATGCGGTCTTCAGCTTCGCGATTCACAGTACCGGTGGCAGCCTGTCCGTTTACTTGTTCACGGGTTGCGAACGGGAAAAATTTAGATGCTCCGGAAATGACTTTCCGTGCATATCTCCCGGCTTCTGTCGTATTTCCGGCATATAGATATACTCGTGCGGTTAATGCTTGAACTGCAAAGTAATTTAAACGGAGATTTCTGTATCTCAGTCTGTTATTTCCTTCGGCACTGGATTGTGGACCTTTGGTAATGACCGGATCTACATTTAATAATAAGTTTTCGGCTTGGTTCAAATCCGTTAATATTTTATCTACGACATCTATTGCACTTAATAAAGGCTTTACATTTTTTTCTGTATCATCTGAATATGGAATGCAGACTTTTCCCGGTTCGTAGGAATAGATCGGACCGAAAATGCGAAACATCTCGAAATGCAACATCGCGCGTAATGCCAAACATTCTCCCTTTATCAATTCATAGTTAGATTCGGAGAGAACCGAACGATCGTTTTCGCAGTGTTCCAATATCGTGTTTATATTGGCGATCAGAAAATAGGCTTCTTTCCAAGTATCTGCTACCGCATCTTTTTTAGCTTGGAGTTCGAAGTTTGCTAAAGATCTGTATGTATGAGAATTTAACGGTTTTGTCGTGTCGTAGTATTGTGCTAATATATCGAATGTCCCTGCCGTTAAAGTTCTTCCGTATAAGTTGGTATTTAGCAGGTGTACATATACACCGTTCAATGCGGTGAAGAAACCCGATTCACTTTGGAAAAGAGCGTCTTCCATAATACGATCTTCCGAGTCAACTTTCAGCCACTCTTTGCAAGAGCTTCCTCCTAAGAGTGCCGATATTAGTGTGATAATAATGACATATTGTTTCATAACCTATGATCCCTTTCTAATTAAAATCGTACACCTACAGATAAAGAAACGTTTTTGGAGAACGGATAATCAGTCCCTCTTTCTTCTTTAAATGAGGATATTCTGAAAATATCATTCATATACAAACGGAAAGAAACACCTTGAGCCTTTATTGCTCGTACCCATTTCCCGGCGGTTTCGTAACCGAAACTGATAGATTCACCGGATAGTACATTTTCGTTGATTACGAAGCGTGAAGACATCGGGGTACTTTCAAAGTTGTTGATAGCCTTGAATTTTGCCTTATCGCCCGGTTTCTGCCAACGATCATATAGGGCTCTTTTGTCTTGATTATAATACATCCCCTGTTCTGTTATATTTTCGACTTTGTTGTATAAAGCAGAAGCAAAAGTCTGTGCTCCTAACTGGTAACGTAAGTTGACGGATGCGGAAAATTGTTTGTAATAGAACGATACACTGAAAACTCCTTCGAGATCTTTTGCTGTAGATCCTACAACGACCTCATCATTTGCATCGTATTGAAATGTATAACTCCCGTCTTTTTTAATGAAAACTTCGCGTCCTGTCGCCGGATCTATACCTGCCGAGCGTACAGCCCATATATCGTCGGGACTTGCTCCGTCGTAGTAACGACGGAGGGATGTGCTGCTTCCTTTTTCATTCATGAAGTCGAGCTTATTTCCGATATTGAAGTATTCGGAAGTTCCGTTACTGAAAGTAAGATTAAAGTTCAACCGTGTCGTGGGGCGTTTTATTGCTGTATAGCTAATCATTCCGGAGAAACCTTTGGAGATCTGTCCGCCGAAATTGGTATATATCTTGTCTGTCCCGACAGATGGAGGCATAGGGATAGAAACCAGAAGAGGATCGGTTACTTTATAGTAATAGTCTCCGCCTATTCTCAGACGGCTATCCAAAAATTCAAAATCTATACCGAAGTTTTTGTCAATTGTCTTTTGCCATTCCAGCCCTTTGTTGGCGAATTTTTCTATAATAGCACTTGTGCCGAAATGATTTTGGTATTCGGGGTTATAAATATATGTTCCGGACGAAAGATAAGCATCGAAGTTTTGGTTGCCCGGATTACCTATCGAGAACCTCAGTTTCAGAAGGTCGATCCAA
The DNA here is from genome assembly GCF_982436375.1 of Coprobacter sp. Lineage (NCBI taxonomy): Bacteria > Pseudomonadati > Bacteroidota > Bacteroidia > Bacteroidales > Barnesiellaceae > Coprobacter > Coprobacter sp. The sequence goes on from NZ_CEWDCG010000084.1 coordinate 10,094, forward strand.
TCGACTTGGAACCATCGTTCATTGTTGATATTCCATGCGATACCGGCTGCCCAAGTTGAGGTAAACAACTTTTGAGCTCCGAATACAGACGATCCGTCGAAACGTAAACTTGCATCGACCATATATCTGTTTCGGTATGAGTAGTTTCCGTTTAGGTAGAAGCTTGTCGATCGACTTGTAGCGTTTTTATATGTCGGCTTTGCGCCCTCGTCAAATCCTGCAGAGAATTGGGGGTTTTGATGGAGATCACTGGTAAATCCGTAAACGGAATATCCTGAGTTTTTGGTGTTTTTTTCACTAAAAGTCCATCCTCCTACGGCATTTATTTGGTGTCTGTCTTTAATGACTTTACCGTAAGTTAGCGTAATGTCTCCATTATAAGAAAAAGTTTCACTGTCGTTTTTAGAATAAGAACCTTTTTTATCTACACCTGTGAAATCCGGATGGCTCGGAGACTTGAATGCTTCATTTTGAGAGATCAACTTACTGATTCCTATACGGCCTCTCAATTGGAACGATTGAAGAAATCGCCATATAATGCTGAAATTGTCTCGTAAAGTGATGTCATTAGTGGCATCATTGTTAACGATGTTATAAAGATATAGGGGGTTATAGATCGGTTCTCCTGCAACATCAAGAGGTTCTAACAGTTCCGATACAGTACCGTCGTCATTCGTTTTTCTGTAATAAGGATTTGCCTCGGCAAATTTTGAGAATTCTACCGGTTCTCGCTTTGAGTTTACCAAATCGACATTGAATTTGTTCGAGAAAATTAAAGAATTCTTGCGATAGGTGAGGTCGATGTTTCCGCTCATAATTTGTCTGTCAGAACCTTTCATTACTCCGCTTTCATCGTTATAGCTTAGTCCTATACCATACTGCATGGCTTTGTCCCCTCCGTCTACATATAGGTTGTGAGAGTGATTGAAGACCGCTCGCAAAGGTTCTGACAACCAGTAAGTATCTACGCCTCTTTTTATCTCTTTCAGTCGGCTGTAATAGAGGGCGTCTAATGCATCCTGACTTTCCATATTGTCTTTAGCCGTGTAACGTCCGGCGAGAAGTTCGTATTGTAGCTTTTCTTCTCCGTTCATAAGATTGTATCCTGTTAGATCAGGCATCTGCAATTGGAAGTTTCCACTGTAAGAAACTCTTAATTGTCCGGGTTCGGGTTTTACGGTTTCCACAACAATGACCCCATTGGCAGATTTTGACCCGTATATTGCGGTGGATGCTGCATCTTTTAGCACTGTAACGTTAGCGATACGGTCCATGTTCAAGTTCATGATGTCATTTATTGTGACTTCTATTCCGTCCAAAATAAAAAGCGGTTGGTTGGCTGTATTGTCATAATCTGAAGAAAGTTCTCCGACAATACTGGTTTTCCCTCTAATCTCCATATCCGGCATTCGGTTCGGGTCAGAACCCCAAGTGTTATTGTCCATTACTTTTAGTGAGGGTTCCAAAGTTTTCAAACTTTGAATTAGGTTTTTTGTACCGATTGTCTTTAGATCTTCTTTTGAATAAGTTGTTGCCGAACCGGTAAAACTGTCTTTTTTACGAACATAGATACCGGTAACCACGACATCCTGTATTTTTTTTACCTTTTCTTCCAGAATGATTATCGCAGATTTTTGTCCGGTGAAAGTAAATTCTTTGGGCTCCATACCCAAACAACTGATAATGATGATTTGCTTACCTTCCGGAATATTTTTTAATATGAAATTTCCGTATGCATCTGTCGAAGTTCCTGATGCCGGTTTGCTTTTGACGTATACCACAGCTCCCGGAAGAGGTTCACCCGACTGATCTTTTACAACTCCCATGAAAGTTCTTTCTTTTGAAGTTTTTTCTTTTGAGTTTTTTGTATCCTTATCATTATTTTGAGAAAATAACGGGAGTCCGGAGAATAAACATACCAAAAAAATAAAAAGATATTTTTGCATGAGTAATATTCTAAGAAATTATAGTTTAGTAAGTAGCATATTTTAAAATCAAAAAACTTTGCTGAAAAATAATATCGATAACACAGTTTAGGTTATGTTCTTTCGACTGTTTATTTATATTGAAATTTGTATCCGATTATCGGACATTACTTATTTGATTTATTTGCATCGATCGTTATAAAATTTCTATCGGTTTTAACCGTTTTCTTACTTGTTTCTCGCATTTTAATAATATGATAAACATTTGTGATATTTTGAGTGATTCTTAAAATGGTGTGCAAATATAGAT
>NZ_CEWDCG010000085.1:0-12315 GCF_982436375.1 Coprobacter sp.
GAGAATGACCTTGATAAATAATAAAAATGTATTTGTTCGTATATTTCGATTTTATGTAGACGGATTCAGAAATATGACTTTGGGCAAGACCTTATGGACGATTATTCTGATTAAATTATTTATTATGTTTTTCGTACTGAAACTATTTTTTTTCCCTAATATTTTAAATGCAAATTTCAATACTGATGAGGAGCGGGCCGAGCATGTAGGTATGGAACTTACGTTTCCTGTTCCTGAAAGTAGATAAATACTATAAATTATAAACGTCTGAGTTATGAATGATCTATTTTCTGTTGTGGATTGGTCGAGGGCGCAGTTTGCTTTGACGGCCATGTATCATTGGCTTTTTGTTCCGTTGACGTTGGGGCTGGGAGTTATTGTCGGGATTATGGAGACGATTTATTATCGTTCTGGAGATGAACGGTGGAAACAAATGACAAAATTCTGGATGACTCTATTCGGAATAAATTTTGCCATTGGCGTTGCAACCGGTATTATTTTGGAGTTTCAGTTCGGAACGAATTGGTCTAATTATAGTTGGTTTGTCGGTGATATATTCGGAGCTCCGTTGGCTATTGAGGGAATTATGGCCTTTTTTATGGAATCGACTTTTATTGCAATTATGTTCTTCGGATGGAATAAGGTGAGCAAAGGCATGCATTTGGCTGCTACTTGGTTGACAACTTTGGGTGCTACGATTTCGGCTTTGTGGATATTGGTGGCCAATGCTTGGATGCAGTATCCGGCAGGAATGAAATTTAATCCTGATACCGTCCGCAATGAAATGGATAGTTTTGCAGATGTCGTATTATCACCGGTTGCAATCAATAAGTTTTTTCATACCGTATCTGCAGGTTGGGTATTCGGGGCTATATTCGTTGTCAGTATTAGTGCTTGGTATTTATTAAAGAATAGAGAACGTTTTATGGCTGTCAAAAGTATGAAAGTCGCTTCATGGGTCGGGCTTATAGGAATGATTGTTGTTGCTTATACCGGAGATGGATCAGCATATCAGGTTGCAGAAAAACAACCGATGAAACTTGCAGCTATGGAAGGGGTATATCGTGGAGAAAATAGACAGGGATTGGTCGCTTTCGGCATTCTTAATCCTGAAAAAAAGAGTTATACGGACAATATCGATCCGTTTTTATTCGAGGTGAAAATTCCCGGACTTTTGTCTTTCCTTGCTACTCGCCATATTGACGGTTTTGTACCGGGAATTAATGATATTATCGATGGTGGGTATGAGATGAAAAATGCAAAGGGAGAAGTGATTATCGCCCCTTCTGCGCAAGAACGTATCGAAAGAGGGAAATTGGCTATTAAGGCATTGTCTGATTATAAAGTAGCTCAAAAAGCTGGAGATAAAGCAGCCATGGAAGAAGCGGGAAAACGATTGGAAGAAAATTATTCTGATTTCGGATATGGGTATGTGACTGATATGGAACAATTGATACCACATGTTCCTTTTGTTTTCTATTCGTTTCATATTATGATTACATTAGCATTCTTCTTCATTGCGCTTTTTCTATTGATATTGGCTTATATCTCTAAAGATAAGTTAGATAAAGCTAAATGGGTATTATGGATCTCTCTCTTATCTCTTCCTTTGGGATATATCTGTCTGGAGTCGGGATGGATTGTTGCGGAGATGGGACGCCAGCCTTGGGTGATACAGGATATTATGCCGACGTTTGCTGCAGTATCGAAAATTCAGACATCTGCAGTACAGACGACATTTTGGATGTTTGCCGTTCTTTTTACGGTATTGCTTGTTGCCGAGATCGGGATTATGTTGAAACAAATAAAAAAAGGACCTGTTCAAAAATAGAAGATTATGGAACTGAATGAATTTTTTTACCAGCATTATTGGTGGTTTATTATTTCGCTGTTAGGGGCGTTGTTGGTGTTCTTACTTTTTGTGCAGGGTGGGCAGACTTTACTGACGACTATTGCCAAGAAGCCGATAGAGAAAACTATGCTCGTTAATTCTTTAGGTAGGAAATGGGAGTTTACGTTTACGACTTTGGTGGTGTTCGGAGGGGCTTTTTTTGCATCATTCCCATTATTTTATTCTACGAGTTTCGGAGGAGCATATTGGTTATGGATGGCTATTCTTTTTAGTTTTATCATACAAGCTGTTTCTTACGAATATCGTTCTCGTACAGGGAATCTTTTGGGAACGAAAGTGTATGATATATTTTTATTGATTAACGGTGTTGTCGGAATCATTTTATTAGGAGTTGCTGTCGGTACTTTTTTCAGCGGAGCTGATTTCAAAGTTGATAAAGAAAATCTAATGGATATATATCAGCCTGTAATTTCTACGTGGGTAAATCCGTATCATGGATTAGAAGCGATAGCCGATTGGCGTAATCTTTTGTTAGGAGTGACTGTTTTCTTTTTGGCAAGAGTTCAGGCCTCGCTTTATTTTATGAATAATATTGCGGACGAAACGATCTTTAATCGTGCCCGTCGGCAAGTATTGATTAATGCAGTTCCTTTTGTCGTGTTGTTCCTTATATTTGTCGGTGCAACGCTTACAGCCGACGGTTATGAACTGAATCCTGTAAATGGAGAAGTGTTTGTGAGAAAATATAAATATTTCTTTAATTTGATAGAGATGCCTTGGGTTGCGGTTATGTTTCTGATTGGTGTCGTGTCGGTATTGTATGCAATTATACGAGCAGCATTTTCCAAGACATGGATTTGCGGTATTTGGTATAGCGGTATTGGGACAGTGTTAGTCGTTTTGAGCCTATTCTTCTTGGCAGGTTATAATAATACTCCGTATTATCCTTCTGCTGTTGATTTGCAAAGTTCTCTGACGATTTATAACAGTTCATCGAGTCTCTTTACCTTAGAAGTAATGACTGTCGTCTCTTTCTTAGTTCCTTTTGTTTTAGCTTATATTGTCTATGCGTGGAGAGCTATGGACAAAAAGCCTATTACCGAACAGGAGATGGAAAGTGGGGAACATACCTATTAGAAGTTTGTTGTATTAGAAAAACGGAATCGCCGAAAACCATTTAGTTTTCGGCGATTCCGTTTTTCTAATAACAAGTATTTATCCGATTTTTATACCCGAAAATCCCATGAAAGCCATAGCTAAAAGTCCTGCGACTACTAAAGCGATAGGAATTCCTTGCATGGCTTTAGGAACTTTAGTCATACTCAATTGTTCCCGAATGCCGGCGAATAAAACCATTGCTAATGTAAAGCCGATAGCTGTCGAAATGGCAAATACGACAGATTCCATCAGATTATAATCTTTTTGTATTACCAAAATAGCAACTCCCAGAATAGCACAGTTGGTAGTAATCAAAGGAAGAAAGACTCCTAATGCCTGATAGAGTGGAGGTGATACTTTTTTCAGAATGATTTCTACCATTTGTACCAATGCCGCTATTACTAAAATAAAAATTATGGTTTGCATAAATTGCAGTCCGGCAGCATCCAGCAGATATTTTTGCAACAAGTATGTGACGATTGTTGCAATTGTCATTACAAATGTTACGGCAGCCCCCATTCCGATTGCAGTACTGACCTTTTTAGAAACCCCCAAAAAAGGGCAGATCCCTAAAAATTGAGCCAATACGATATTATTGACGAATATGGCGGTAATGAATATAGATATATAGGTAATCATCTCTTATTTGGTTTTAAGTTTGTTAACAATGAGAATGAGATATCCCAGCACGATGAAAGCTCCCGGAGCAAGAACGAAGACTAAAGCTCCGTATTGTTCGGGGAAGATTGTAACGCTGAATATTTTTCCTGTACCTAAAAACTCCCGTACAGCACCTAAAAGAGTCAGTGCTCCGGTAAATCCCAAACCGATACCTACACCGTCGAGCATCGAATCGAATGCGTTGTGTTTTGCCGCAAAAGATTCGGCGCGACCTAAGACAATACAGTTTACTACAATTAGAGGAATAAACAATCCGAGACTTGCGTATAGTGCCGGTACATAAGCTTTCATGCACATTTCTAAAATAGTAACGAAAGCTGCGATTATCACAATAAATGCCGGAATACGGATTTTATCGGGAATAAAGTTTTTTACTAAAGATATAGCTACGTTCGAACAAATCAGAACAAATGTTGTCGCCAGTCCCATCCCCATGCCGTTTTCTGCAGATGAGGTCGTTCCCAAAGTAGGACACATCCCCAATAATAGGACAAATGTCGGATTCTCTTTAATAACTCCGTTTAGTATGATACTCATTTTATTCATAATATCATCTCCTGTTTATTTGGTATGCGCTTTATATGATGCACCGCTTTGAGCATCGGTACGATTCATATAAGCATTATAAGCTGTTTGTATGGCATCCAGAAATGCTCTTGAACTAATAGTTGCAGCAGTGATGGCATCTACACTTCCGCCATCTTTACTTACTGTCAGACGGTCGGTTGCCGGGTTCTTACCTAAAATATTTTGATTGTTTTTGTCTGTTCGAAACCATTCATCCATTTTAGATCCTAATCCCGGAGTCTCTGCATGTTTCAAAACTCTATAATTACGTATTGAACCGTCTGCATTGAAGCCGACCATAATTTTTATTTCTCCTCCAAAACCCTTTTTCGTGATTGCTTCTACTGCCGCACCGACTTTTTGTCCTCCTTTTTTTGCCGGAAAGACGGTAACTTCCAAACTGTCTGCTCCGATTTTCAGCAAATATTTATCCTCAATCGGTGAATTGTCAAATTCCGGAGCTACCATTTGTATGGCCTCTATTTGTTGTTTTTGTTCTGCTTCGGCAATAGGTTTTTTAGTGATGTTGTACACATATCCCAATGCCGCTCCAATAATCAGAGTGGTGACCGTCAAGACGGTAAGCATATTTAAAAATGTAGATTCTATTTTAGCCATGTTTTACGACCTCCCCGAAACGTTTAGGTTTGACATACATATTAATTAGCGGTGTGAAAGCGTTCATAATCAATATAGCGAACGACATTCCTTCAGGATAGGCAGCCCATTGGCGGATAATGATTGTCAAGAGACCGATGGCAACACCATAAATAATCATTCCTTTGTGAGACATCGGTGATGTAACATAATCGGTAGCCATGAATATCGATCCTAATAACAGCCCTCCGGTAAGAAGTTGGGTCATAGGATCTATGCCTATTAAAAGAGAGAAAATTGCGACGGTTGCCAATATCGACACAGGAATGTGCCATGTAATGATTTTTTTCCATAACATATAGGCAAAACCTAAAAGTAGGGCGATTGCCCCGATTTCACCGAGACTGCCTCCGACATTTCCGAGTAATAAATCTAAAGTCGTGTTTTCTATCGGCATACCTTGTTTTAACATACTAAGAGGTGTCGCACCTGTTGTCGCATCCAGGTAGTGTGTGTTGAATGCCTCCGGTTTGGGCCATGTTGTCATTTGTACGGGAAAAGAAATCAATAGAAATACCCGTCCTACTAATGCCGGATTGAAAATATTGTTTCCCAATCCTCCGAACGACATTTTCCCGATCCCGATAGCGACCAATGCTCCTATGATAATGATCCATACCGGAAGGTTTGAGGGGACATTGAATGCTAATAAGACCCCGGTAAGAATTGCTGATCCGTTAGAAATAGTTACTTTTCCTTTTAAAATGTATTTTTGAATCAGGTATTCAAATAAAACACATGCCAATACCGATGTAACAGTTACGATCAATGCTCCTAACCCGAAAAAATAGAGTGCTACAAGAAATGCCGGGATCAAAGCAATCAGAACGCCGTACATACATCCTTCTACAGAATTTCCGCTATGAATATGCGGTGAAGGTGATATTATAAATTTTTTATCCATAAATTAAAGAATTTCTTTTTGTTATTTTTTGACAACCCGGTTACGGATAATATTTCCGACTTTACTTTTGCCTAAACGAATAAAATCGAGTAAGGGACGGTGTGCCGGACATGTGTAGCTACATGAACCGCATTCGATGCAATCCATGACATGTTCTTTTTCCGATTTTTCCCAATCGGAAAAGTCCGATAATTTCGCTAAAAGATTAGGTTCGAGTCCCATCGGGCATACAGCTACACATTTTGCGCATCGAATACATGGATACATTTCTTTTCTTTCGGCTTCTCGATTTTGAATCAGGAGAATACCGGAACAGCCTTTTGTTGTCGGTATATCTGTCGATACTACCGCTTTCCCCATCATAGGACCTCCGGATACGATTTTTTCGGTATCGTCAGGCAATCCTCCGGCAGCATCGATTAGTTGTCCGATAGGAGTTCCTATTCGTACTAGAAAATTAGACGGAGATTTTAACGATTTCCCTGTTACGGTTACTATACGTTCGAATAGCGGTTTATTCTTTTGTATCGCTTCATATACTGCAAATGCCGTTCCTACGTTTTGTACTACAGCTCCGGTAGAGATAGGCAATCCGCCACTTGGAACTTGACGGCGGATAATGGCATCAATCAGTTGTTTTTCACCTCCTTGCGGGTATCTTACTTTTAGTGGACAAATTGTAATTCCGGAATATGAAGACACCAGACTTTGCATCTTGGATATAGCGTCTTTTTTATTATTTTCTATTCCGATTACCGCATGTTCTACTCCAACCGCTTTTTTCAATATCATGATTCCGACGAGAATCTCTTCGGTTTTTTCCATCATCAATTGATGATCTGAAGTGAGATAAGGTTCGCATTCTACGGCATTTATAATCAGTATCGATGCTTTCATCCCCGGAGGCGGAGACAGTTTTACTTGAGTAGGAAATGTTGCTCCTCCAAGTCCTACGATACCGCAATCACTGATTCGTTGTATTATTTCTTTTTCGCTAAGAGTACACTCTTTTTTCAGAACTTTGCTACGGTCGATACTTTCTTCCCATTCATCACCTTCAACATCAATAAATATTGCCGGGCGTTTGTAACCTGACGTATCGGTAATCTGATCTATTTTTGCTACTGTTCCGGAAACAGAAGAGTGAATATTAGCGGAAACAAAACCTCCGGCTTTTGCCAATAACGTTCCCACTTTTACCGAATCACCTTTGTTTACGACAACTTGATCCGGAGCTCCTATATGTTGTCCTAAAAGAATTACAGCTTGTTTGGGAAGAGCTGCCGTTTGTATGTTTTTTCCGGCAGATAATTTATTTTCCGGTGGATGTATTCCACCTATCCGAAATGATTTTAACATATATAATTATGTTTATAATTGGATTCTGATTTGATAATTCGTAATGGTTATTTTCAGCTTTATGCTTCGGCAGTTACCGTAGTTTCTGCCGGTTTTCGGAGAGGAAAGTTTATTGTATGAATTGCCCCGGTAGGACATACGGCTTCGCATTTACGGCATAAACGGCATTTGTTATCATCTATATATGCGAGATTATTTTCTACAGTAATCGCATCAAACGGACATTCTTTAGCACATTTTCCGCAGCCTATACATGCGGCGGTACAGGCTTTTCGTGCTATACCACCTTTGTCTTTGTTCATGCAACTGACAAATATACGGCGTGATTTAGGCCCTTTTTTCCGCAATTCGATGATCATTTTAGGGCACGCTTTTACACATGCACCGCATCCTGTACATTTTTCTTCATCGATTTCGGGTAGCCCAGTTTCAGGGTTCATATGTATAGCCCCAAAAGCACAGGCTTTTATACAATCTCCGTTTCCCAAGCATCCGAAAGAACATCCGGTGTCGCCTCCATAAAGCGAAGCTTCGATAGCACAACTTTTAGCCCCATCATAAGTATTCGTTTTAACTCTGTTGTTACAAGTGCCGTTACAACGGATTACAGCAACTTTAGGAGTGCTTTCGATTACTTCTTTACCTAAAATTGCAGCAACTTTGGCCATAACGGGAGTACCCCCTACGGGGCATAGAAGTTCGTCCAATGACTCAGCTTTGACGCAAGCATCAGCGAAACCTTTACATCCGGGGTATCCGCATCCTCCGCAGTTAGCTCCCGGAAGCACCTCTTCTACTTGTCCGTTTCGAGGATCTTCGTACACCTTAAATTTTTGTGCGACAAAATACAGGATAACAGCACTTATTGCCCCGATTGCTCCAAGTGAAAAAGTCGCAATTAATACTAAATTCATGTGTTTGTTCTATTTAAAGTTTAAGTCGTTCTGTTTATTCTTTCTCCAATGTGAATATGAAATCTTTTCTTAGTTTGCTTTTACGAAAATATAGAACTGTGTAATAGGGTATTAGAGCTATAATGGATAAAATACCGGATAGCAATTCATTTACAGAAAAAGCGTATGCAATGCAAAGTATGCCGAAAAGACAAAAAAACGGATATATGATTGCCAGTTTTAAAGCCTTTCGGCTCATTGTTTCGTTTCCGACTATAAAAACACGCTCCCCTATTTTTATATTGCATCCCGAACAAACCGTTTCAATAATTTTTTCTTGTTGATCTGCTATCGTACAAGCTGCTTTGACATGACATCCTGAACATGCGGAATGTTGTATGATTTTTACATAAGCAATACCGTTTTCAATTCGTTCTACGATACCTTCGTGTTTTATAGTATTATCCATTTTGCTATCTCGACATTGCAATTATGGGGCAAATATAGGAAATTTTTATTTCTTTGTATCTTATATTCGTACAATAAATGTGTAAAAAATGACGATTTTTATTTGAGAAAATAATTTTAGCTTATATCTATATTATATTAAAAGCCAGTCTGAATTTTTTATCAGGTTATAAAAAAAGAATCCGATTTAAGTTTAAATTTACGGTATTCCATGAAAAAATATTCGTATCTTGCAACGTTTTATTTTAATAAATGATTTATGAAAACATACTTGGTAACGGGAGCAGCCGGGTTTATTGGTGCAAATTTTGTAAAGTACATGCTTAAAAAATATGAAGATATTCATATTGTTATTTTAGATAAGTTGACTTATGCCGGTAATTTAGGGACGATAAAGACCGAATTGAAAGATCCTCGTGTAAAATTTGTAAAAGGAGATATCGGCAATGAAGAATTGGTTTCTTATATTTTTGCGGAAAATGATATCGATTATGTTGTCAATTTTGCTGCCGAGTCTCATGTAGACAGAAGTATTACAAACCCTCAGTTATTTTTACAGACGAATATTTTGGGAACTCAAAATTTGTTGGAATGTGCTAAAAAAGCATGGATGACAGGTAAAGATGCAGATGGTTATCCGACTTATCGCGAAGGTAAAAAATATTTGCAGGTATCTACTGATGAGGTATATGGATCATTAAATAAAGATTTTGTAGATCCTCAGCCTTTGGTTATTAAAGATGAAGCGGTGAAGTCTGTTGTGAAAGGACGTTCGGCAATACATACTTACGGTAAGTATTTTTTTACGGAAGATACACCTTTAGATCCGCGTTCTCCATATTCATCTTCAAAGACAGGTGCCGATTTGATTGTTAGAGCATATCATGAAACATATAAATTTCCTGTAAATATTACTCGTTGTTCGAACAATTACGGTCCGTATCATTTTCCGGAAAAATTGATACCTTTGATTATTAAAAATATTCTTGAAGGTAAAAAGCTGCCGGTATATGGTAAAGGTGAGAATGTTCGCGATTGGTTATATGTCGAAGATCATGCTAAAGCAATTGATATGGTATTGAATTCGGGAAGAGTAGGAGAGGTGTATAATATAGGCGGATTTAATGAAGAACAAAATATCAATATCGTAAAGCTGATTATCGATACTGTCGTGCGTTTAATGAAGGAAGAACCCCATTATCAAAAAGTTCTTAGAACCGATATTTCGAATATAAATTATGATCTGATTATTTATGTGGGAGACCGTTTGGGGCATGATATGCGTTATGCGATAGACCCTTCGAAAACAGCGAAAGAGTTAGGTTGGTATCCTGAAACTCCATTTACAGAGGGGATTGAGAAGACAATCCGTTGGTATCTTGAGAATCAGGATTGGGTTGAGGAAGTAGCCAATGGAGACTATCAAAAGTATTATGAACAAATGTACGGACATAAAAATTAAAAAAAATGAAAGGGATTGTTTTGGCCGGAGGCTCTGGGACACGTTTGTATCCAATTACGAAGGGTGTTTCAAAACAGTTATTGCCGGTATATGATAAACCGATGATATATTATCCTATTTCGGTATTGATGTTAGCCGGCATTCGGGATATTTTGATTATTTCTACACCTTTCGATTTACCCGGATTCGAACGTTTGTTAGGTGATGGATCTCAGTTTGGCGTTCGTTTTGAATATGCCGAACAACCGACTCCAGACGGTTTGGCACAGGCATTTATTATCGGAGAAGAATTTATAGGTAATGATTCGGTCTGCTTGGTGTTAGGTGATAATATTTTTTACGGGCAGAGTTTTTCTGCGATGTTGCGTGCTGCTGTTGAAAATGTCGGGAACGGATATGCTACGGTATTCGGGTACAGAGTCAGTGATCCTGAACGGTATGGAGTTGCGGCTTTTGATACAGAAGGAAATGTGACTTCTATTGAGGAAAAACCCGAAAAACCGAAATCTAACTATGCGGTAGTAGGACTTTATTTTTACCCGAATAAGGTTGTAGATATAGCTAAATCGATAAAACCTTCTGCACGTGGAGAACTTGAAATAACTTCGGTAAATCAAGCTTTTTTAGAAACTGGAGAGTTAAAAGTTCAGTTAATGGGACGAGGGTTTGCATGGCTTGATACGGGAACACATGATTCGCTGTTCGAAGCATCGGCTTTTATAGAAACTATCGAACATCGTCAGGGACTGAAAGTTGCTTGTCTGGAGGAGATTGCATACAGAAAAGGATGGATCTCGAAAGAATCTGTGTTGCAACAAGCGAAACCTATGTTGAAGAATCAGTACGGGCAATATATGATTAATCTTATCAAAGATGAAGTCGATGGGGTTGGAGGCCGTTAAAATAGTCGATTTGCCTAAAATTGTAGATGCGCGCGGAAATCTTTCTTTCATAGAAGAATTTCGGCATATTCCTTTTCCTATAAAACGGTCTTATTGGGTGTATGACGTTCCTGGAGGTGAAAAGCGAGACGGGCATGCTTTTATAGAACAGCAAGAGTTCATTGTGGCTTTGTCCGGTAGTTTCGATGTAATTCTGAATGATGGACGGCAAGAAAAGGTATATCCTTTGAACCGTTCTTATTACGGAGTGTATGTTCCTAATATGATTTGGCGCAGATTGGAAAATTTTTCCACCAATTCGTTAGCCTTGGTATTATCTTCTACATTGTATGATCCCGAAGATTATATTGAGGATTATGATCTATATTTAAAATGTCTTGAGCATGGATAATATATTTGTAATGAGTAGAGTCGGTGATTGTCAGGTGATAGAACTGGACAAACATTCTCGCCCCAATGGAAATATAACAGTGGTAGAAGACTGCATAACTGTACCGTTCGATATTCGTCGTGTTTATTATTTATATGATGTTCCCGGAGGAGAAGAACGAGGAGGACATGCCCATCGTGTTTTATACCAGTTGATCGTTGCTGCCAGTGGAAGCTTTGATGTCATTTTGGATGATGGGAGAGAACGTCGTATTGTATCGTTGAATCGTCCTTATTACGGATTATTGGTACGTCCCGGAATTTGGCGTGAGTTGAACAATTTTTCTTCGGGAGCGGTTTCTTTGGTATTAGCTTCCGAATTGTATGATGAAAATGATTATATTCGAGAATATTCCGATTTCTTAAAAGAGAAAGAGATTCCGTTGAGTAATGTCTAAAGGGGGCGCATCTTTTAACTTCCTTTTTTAATTGTAGTTTTTATGGTATTAGTCTGGGCTAATACTATTTTTGTTGAAATAGCTTTGAGAGTTTATACAACAAGTATCCCGATATTGCTCCTGCAATGGAATAGGACATTTTTGTCCCTTCAAAAAAATTTCGAATTAGTGAGTCGAAGTTTATATTATAGTTGATATGAAGACTTATCCACCATGGGATATGTGTAACAACGATACCTGTTAATAATGCATATAAAATTGTATTCGGTTTAAGGAATTTATTGGTCATTGCACAAATAAGATAAGTCAAGGCAACAAATAGTAAACCCCATATAATTTTTGACTTAATTTCGAAAATCGTTAGACCATACGATATTAAGATCACAATTATCACAAGACCGATGATACTTATAACTCGCTTTTTCATAATCAAGCTATTAGAGATTTATAAATACCATTATAATCAAATTTTTACGATGTTTCGTTATTGCAAAAAAAGATATATAGATTTCAATATTCGACCTAAATGTATATAAATAATGCGAATCAGCAGTTGGCTTTCTGATTCAAAAATTAAAAATTAAC
>NZ_CEWDCG010000086.1:0-12301 GCF_982436375.1 Coprobacter sp.
ACAAATAAAATTCATAAAAGAGTAGAATCTTAGACGGTAGGCATTAAGAATACACGATAAAAACTGACCGGAAGAAAACGCAAAGAAGACCTGACAATATTTTTTTGTCGGAAAATTTAGACGACTGGCTCTTATTGCTGTTCCCCATTCTGTTCAGGGAAAAGCAGTACGACACTATTATTGTTAAAATATCGGGATATTTGTCCCGGGAGCTTTTCAAAAGAAGAGTCGTAGGAAATCGCTCCCCGCCGTGCCGAAACAATCACCAACAAACATTCATAATTCATTTGTCCGGTCAGTATCAGCAAATCTTCCCAACTGACAAGGTCGGTATAAACGGCATTTATATCTCTATGTTTCTTTCGAATATATTTACGAATATATCCCGATGTTTGCGGATGTGCATAAAAATGAATCTGACAATCTAAATGCTTACTCATACGACACAAATGGGAAATCCACTTAACAAACCCGCATTCAAATTCCGCTTTCGGAGGAACAGCAACAATAATACATTGCAAAGAAGTGACCGGAATATGAAAACGAGCTATCATAACTTGCATACACGTTTTTTTCAACAGATTTTCAGACAATGTCCCCAGAAACGAATCGACAATACTCTTCCTATGATGCAATCCGATAACAATGTCCGTTACATCATGCTCTTTTGCCGTATGAAAAATACCGGTCGCAATATTCAGGTCAAAACGCATTACGGTTTTCGGCTCTACATCCGCTTCTGTCATTATTTGAGCGGCCCTTTCCAGAGAATGTTTCCCTTGAAGTTCTTGTTTCAATGAATCGTTATCGTCATTTATAACATTAAGAGCAACAAGACTGTCTTTATCTTTTTTATCCCTTAACAACAAAGAAAAACCGACAAGCTGTTCCAAAGTTCTGGGATTAGCCAGAGGAATCAAAAATTTCTCTTTTTTCTGTACCTCTTCGCCGACCACCTCGACCGCACTATCCATTACGATACGTTTTGCGGCATATTCGGTAATAAACGAACTTACTACACATGTTACAAGAATCAATAAAATCGTACCATTCAGAACATCTTCATTCAGCAAACGCTGTCCATCAGGAAGAATAATATTATACCCTACCAATACGGCAGCTAATGTTGCGGCAGCTTGCGCATTACTCAATCCGAACATCAACTCCCGCTCGACAGCCCGCATTTTATATATCTTCTGAGTCAACCAAGAAGCAATCCATTTTCCCGAAAGAGCTACGACAATCATTACAAAAGCTACTTTAAGTGAATCAAAATGTCCGAACAACACTTTAATATTAATCAACATTCCTACTCCAATCAGAAAATAAGGAATGAACAAAGCATTACCGACAAACTCCAAGTGACTCATCAAAGGAGAAACATGAGGTATCAACTTATTTAAGACCAATCCGACAAGGAATGCGCCGAGAATCCCTTCCATTCCGATAAGCTCCATCAATCCTGCGCCCAAAAACACAAGAGCCATGACAAAGATATATTGCACAATGTTATCATTATAGCGATGGAAAAACCATCGACAAATACGAGGGAAAAGATACATGATAACCAAACTCAATACAACCACCTTCACAAGCAGCCACACCCAAAACAGATCAGATGCTTCTTCCTTATATAAACCGCTTATTACCGCCAATACCAACAATGTCAACGTATCGGTGACGGCAGTTCCCCCCACGGCAATGCCGACAGAGCGCTGGCTATTGATGCCATATCTGAGAACTATCGGATAAGATATCAAGGTGTGCGAAGCATACATACTGGCAAGCAGCACAGAGGTCACGAGGCTATATTCAAGCAAATGCATATTAGTCCAAATCCCTATACCCAGAGGAAATATAAAAGCAAGAAGCCCCAACACCGTAGCCTTAACTCGGATACTTTTAAAATCCTCCATATTCATTTCCAGACCTGCCAGAAACATTATATAGTACAGCCCCACTTTCCCGAACAAATCAAAACTGCTATCTTGTTTCAAAATATTGAAACCATGCTGTCCTACAAGGACTCCTGCCAAAATCAGCCCGACAATATGAGGAATATGCAAACGCTCCAATATCACCGGAGCGAAAAGAATGATGACAAGTACGAGAAAGAATATTAAAGTCGGATCGGTAACAGGTAACTGTAAACTAAATTCTGAAAACTGCATACTTTTAAACGGATTGCGAATCGATTTTGTAAATAACTACCCGACAGATTATTATACACCGGAACTATACTCTCCCCAATATCAAAGAATTTTACCGAAATAAAAATCCAACACCTCTTTAGCTGCAGTAAAAGGACTTTGTATCGAATGCAAAACTCTATTTTCTTTTTCTTGGAGCAACGATACTATTTCAGAGTTTTGATAAAAATGAGATTTCAACTGATCATTTATGGTTTCCAGCATCCAATATTTTGCCTGTTCTTGACGTTTATGCTCAAAATAACCGTTCTTCTTAACAAAAGCGATATATTCATCAATCATATTCCACACTTCTCCGATACCGATCTCATAGTACCCGGAATAAGTCAGCACTTGCGGTATCCAACCGGACGGAGTCGGTGGAAAAAGATGCAACGCATTGCGAAAATGTGCTTGTGCAAGTTTCGCCTTTTCGATATTACTGCCGTCTGCTTTGTTAATCACGATTCCATCAGCCATCTCCATAATTCCCCGCTTAATTCCCTGTAACTCG
Source organism: Coprobacter sp. (assembly GCF_982436375.1). Lineage (NCBI taxonomy): Bacteria > Pseudomonadati > Bacteroidota > Bacteroidia > Bacteroidales > Barnesiellaceae > Coprobacter > Coprobacter sp. The sequence goes on from NZ_CEWDCG010000086.1 coordinate 2,704, forward strand.
TCACCTGTTCCGGCCAACTGTATTAAAAGAAAAAAATCGACCATAGAATGCACCGCTGTTTCAGACTGCCCGACTCCGACAGTTTCCACAAATATATTATCGAATCCGGCAGCCTCACATAAAACGATCGTTTCACGGGTTTTACGAGCTACACCTCCCAAAGATCCGGCAGAAGGTGAAGGCCTTATAAAGGCATTATCTGCAACAGAAAGTTTTTCCATCCGGGTTTTATCTCCCAAAATACTTCCTTTTGAAAGCTCGCTACTCGGGTCTATCGCCAACACGGCAAGTTTACCTCCTTTTTTAAGGACATGAAGTCCGAACGCATCGATCGATGTACTTTTACCCGATCCGGGAACACCGGTGATGCCTACTCGTACCGAGCTCCCTGCATAAGGCAGACATTTCTCGATTACTTCTTGCGCAAGTATCTGATGATCGGGCAAATTACTTTCTACCAACGTAACAGCCTGACTCAACACCGTAATATCACCCTTTAAAATATGCTCGGTATATTCGGCTGCCGTATATTGCCGCCTGCGAACCTTTCTGATTTTATTTAAATACGGATTTACGGCAGGAGGTTGCGCTACACCCTTATTAACCGCTAATCCCTCATATTTATTATCGTTCTCGATGTGTTCCATAGTAATAATCCTCCAATAAAATAAAATAATATAATATATTATTCAAATGTCGCAACAACAGGCAATGATATCGTAGGCCTTGCAGGGTCGTTAGTAATAATGAAAATGCGATGGTTCAATAAGCGGCTGCGAGATTTCGAAGGCCTCACCGTTATTTTCATATCTATCGATTTTCCTGACTGTATACTCATCTGCGGGAGAGATACCGAAACAACTTGCGATTCGTTATTGACTTTGCGGATCTGGAGATTAGAAACGCCTGTATTAGTCAAACTCACCGATTTAGAAACAGCAGTATTTCCTTTTATAGTTCCGAAATCCACTAAATCGTTACCGATTTCGAGATGAGGAGCTTTTGCAATTTGGTCGGGAGTCATTCCCGAATAATCTTCCTGAATATCTGCAGAAACAGTTATTTTATTTTGAGGCTGCGGTTTATCGGAAGAAGGCAACTTTACCCAAAACTCATCCCGGCGGATTCCCCAATCCTTAGCCCTGTCGGCATGATAAGTTATCAATATCCGACCTTTTTGTCCAGGAGACAAAGTCTCGGGCAATACCGAAACGTCCAAATGGCGAGGAACTTTGTCAAATTCTAATGTGAGAGGCGTCTTTCCGTTGTTTATAATATCGATTTTCTCCACTTTGGTTTTATTGGTATATACTTCAAAAAAGGGAACATGTACGGCTTTCAGCCCCAAAGTCCCCATCGTATGTCCGTAGGCCGGAGCGGCACTACGTTGAACCGGAATCACACTCCCCTTAATTATCAAAGTCGTACGTTCCGGATCGGTATTGGCATACACCGAAATATTCTTCTCAAAACTACCGGGACGCCCTACTGCATTATAAGTCACTTTTATTTGCCCGCTGTCGCCCGGAGCTACCGGTTGCATCGGAAATTCAGGACGAGTACACCCGCATGATGCCGTCGCACGGGTTATTATCAATGGAGCATCTCCCGTATTCACAAACGAAAAAACACAACTTACACTCCCCAACTTCTCAGAGAAAGAGCCGAAATTATGTGTTGTCTCCAAAAAAGAGATTTTAGCGGTCTTTTGCGCATAAACTCCGGAAACGAACAAAACTGCAAATAGCAATAAGATAGTACCCCGTCTTATCATAAAATTCGTTTTTTAAGGTTTTGGGATCACAGTTCCGGTAATTAACAATACCACCCGTTCCGGCTCTCCATTGGTATATACATAAATATTTTTCGAGAAACTGCCGGGACGGCCTTTCGGCTGATAAGTCACTTTGATCTGACCTTCTTTACCGGGAGCAACCGGCTTTACCGGATATTCGGGCTTGGTACACCCGCAATTTGCCGAAGCGCGGGTAATAATCAACGGGGCATTTCCTTTATTGATAAACGTAAATATATGGGACACATCACCATTTTCCTCGGCTATCTCGTGAAAATCATACTTTGTCTGCTTAAATTCTATTTCAGCTTTTTTTTGAGCCCAAAGGACAGATGTTGCACACAACAACAAAATCATCAAACAATAAACACGCTTCATAATCGTTTTTAATTACATTAGACAATCACAAAAATACAATTTTATGTTTTAAAGACTCTCCTCTTTGCAAAGTTTATCATAAATAAACCGAAAAAGGGAAGCCTCATATAAAAGCCCGTCCGAATCTTACGACCAAAAATTATATATTTACACTCTTTTGATTTTGTGTAAAATGCAGACAGATGCTAACAAATTGGTATCTTTACCGACAAAACAAATAACAGTATGACCGATAATACAGTTCATTATTATAACCATTTGCTCGAAGTAACACAGCAAGCCCTCGTACGTATTCGAAAAAAAATCTACAACATCGGAACTTTACGTTTGTGCTGGGTTATCCTGACTTTAACCGTTCTCTATTTTTTATGGGGATACAATACCGGAATTATTATCGGTACAATTATTGCCGGTATAGCTTGTTTTTTAGGAATGATGCGTATCCATGATCGTTTTTTTGCCCGAAAAAGTTTTTTGGAAGCAAAGATTTCCATTTGCAAAAAAGAGCTGCAACTGAAAAGATTCGATTTTGAAGGAATCGATACCGGAAAAGAATATATAGATCCGACACATGACTTTTCGAACGATTTGGATATTTTCGGAAAAAAATCTCTTTTCGCCTATCTAAACCGAAGCGCATCTCTTATCGGACAACAGAAATTAGTCGAATGGATAACCCATCCGCTAACCGATCCCGATAAAATACGCAACAGGCAACAAGCGGTCGAAGAACTTTCTTTATTGACTGAGCTCCGAATCGACTTCTTGGCAAACGGAATGACCTCCCGAGAAAGTAAAACAGATGCACAGATCATTTCAGAATTATCGGACGATTCACCGATTTATGTTTCTAAATGGCTGCGCATAATCTTGCCCTTTATCCCTTGGATTTTCGGAATTCTAATCCTGATGTGGATCTTCGGTGTCGGGACGGGAAACTATATCCTTTTCCTATTTTTAACATGTTTTTGCTATGCGACAATTCTTTCCGGACGAGTAAGCCGTACACAGAACAAACTGAACGAAGGGCTGAAGTCTTTAAATACTTACGCCGGACTTATCGAACAACTCGAAAAATCGGAATTCTCGAGTTCGCTACTTCAGAACATCCGTACAGATTTGCACACAGAGGGGATTCCCGTATCATCCCGCATAAAACAATTAGGAAAATATCTGCGTAACCTTGATCAAAGATACAATGCCATAGGATTTGCAATATTAAACGGATTTTTCCTCTGGGATTTCAAACAGTTGGCAGCAATAGAAAAATGGATACGCAACAACGGGAAATTTCTACCCGGATGGATAGAAACTATTGCCCGTTTCGACGCTCTCTGCTCTCTCGCCACATTCCGGTTCAATCATCCTGAATATACATTTCCCGTATTAAATGACAACGATAATCCGGTAATGAAAGCAACGGAATTAGGACATCCGCTGATAGAACCCGAACGATGTGTTTGCAATCCTGTAAAGATGCTGCAACGCCCCTCTTTCCTCGTAATAACAGGAGCTAATATGGCAGGGAAAAGCACTTATTTGAGAACGATCGGAATCAATCATCTTTTGGCATGTATCGGTGCACCGGTCTGTGCAAAAGAGATGCAACTGTCTCCATGCAAATTATTTACAAGCTTACGGACAACAGACTCCCTAAGCGATCAGGAATCCTACTTTTTCGCTGAACTGAAACGGTTGAAACAAATTATAGACAGACTTGAATCGGGAGAAAAACTATTCATCATCTTAGATGAAATATTAAAGGGAACAAATTCCACAGATAAGCAAAAAGGCTCTCTGGCTTTGGTTCAAAAACTGGTAAAACTCAATGCTGCCGGAGTTATTGCAACTCATGATCTGCTATTAGGAAGTTTAGCCGAAAAATGGCCGGACACTATCGAAAATTTCAGATTCGAAGCTGATATAAAAGACAATGAATTATCCTTTTCTTACAAGCTACAGCCGGGTGTCGCACAAAATATGAATGCCTGCTTTTTAATGGAAAAAATGGGAATTATCCCCAAAGAATAGAAACTTACTTAAGAATCTGTCTAAAATTTTCCAATAAATATGAGCTCTATATAATCTGTTTTTTTGAATATCAAGACAATTTAATAGCCATTATATAATCATTCATATAATAACCGTTCCCTATCGGAAAGTCCCCGCTACGGGCAACGGAAAATCCCATGTGCTCATAAAAAGACTTGGCTTTATTATTCCGGTTTACATTCAACTCTACCGTACTACATTCTCCGGGACAAAGAGATTTTACATAATCAAATACCAACTGCACGAGATGCTGCCCCACATGTTTCCCCTGAAAATCGGGAAGAACATATATTTTCTGCAAATGAAACAACGCATCTCCCTGCCGCTCGACCGAGACGTAACCGCAAGGCAAATCTCCTTCATAAGCGATGAAGAAAACATGACCGTCCTCAATCTGTTGCTGAAGACTATCAACAGAATACATCCAGTCAAACATCCAGTTAAGCTGATCGGCAGAAAGAATTTCTTTATAAGTAGGCAAAAATGATCTTTCCGCCAAATTCCTGATTAGAGGAATATCTTCTATTCCGGCTTTTCTCGAACGTATCATAATAGTTTATTTCAAAAAATCCGCTAATTCACTTACGGTCAACATTTGCTGTTCCCCGGTAGTCATATTTTTTACCGTAATTTTACCGGCTGCTATTTCGTTTTCCCCGACAAGAGCCACGTACGGAATCTTCTTTGAATCAGCATATCCCATCTGCTTTTTCATTTTGGCCGCCTCCGGATAAATCTCCGTACGAATACCGCAACGACGCAATCGGAATGCATATTCCATACAAATCGACTGTTCTTTTTCTCCGAAATTGACAAACATTATTTGCGTTGCAGACAAAGAATCTTTCGGATATAAGTCGAGCTGATTCAACACGTCAAAAATACGGTCTGCACCGAAAGATATGCCTACACCCGAAACACCCGGCATCCCGAATACCCCGGTCAGATTATCATATCGCCCGCCTCCGGTAATACTGCCTATCTGAACATCGAGAGCTTTTACTTCCACAATAGCCCCGGTATAATAATTCAGACCTCTTGCCAAAGTAAGATCGATTTCCAAAGCAGAACGCAAAGGAGACGATTCCAAATGATCCAGAATATACTCCAATTCCGAAACACCCTTCAAACCGGTATCCGAATCGACAAGAACATTTTTCAAAGTAGCCAGTTTCTCACGATTCGATCCCTCCAGCAAAATAATAGGTTGCAACATGGCCACCGCCTTTTCCGATATACCTTTTTCCCTCAACTCTTCGTTGACCTTCTCCAAACCGATTTTGTCGAGTTTATCGATTGCAACGGTTATATCGACAATCTTTTCAGGTTCTCCGATGACTTCGGCAATACCGCTCAATATCTTGCGATTATTTAACTTGATGGCGACACGTATTCCGAAGCGGGAATATACCTCATCCATCAATTGCAACAATTCTACCTCGTTCAACAACGAATCAGAACCGACAACATCGGCATCGCACTGATAAAATTCACGATAACGGCCTTTTTGCGGTCGGTCGGCACGCCAAACCGGTTGTATCTGATACCTCTTAAAAGGAAAACCGATTTCATTCCGATGCATGACGACAAAACGGGCAAAAGGAACGGTAAGATCATAACGCAAACCTTTCTCACACAACATGGAGGCAAGTTTATTCGTATTACGAGCAGACAGCTCCTCATCCGTCACACCCGAAAGAAAGTCTCCGGAATTCAGCACTTTGAACAACAGCTTGTCACCTTCTTCTCCATACTTTCCCATCAAAGTAGAAAGATTCTCCATCGCGGGGGTTTCGATCTGTTGAAATCCGAATAAATGGAAAACTTCGCTGATCGTATCGAATATATAATTCCGTTTCGCCATCTCTTCCGGAGAAAAATCCCGGGTTCCTTTAGGTATTGCAGGTTTTGTTGCCATATTTTTATTTTGAAATCCCCGAACAGGGACATTAACAATCAAAAGTACTTATATATATGATTGCAAATATACGACTTTTTTATTTTTACGATATACGGACATATAGATAAACTTTTTAACCTTCGGGACTTCCCGTTCCAAAACCTGCTTGAATCTTGCACAGACATTTTTGAAAGTCGTTTTCGCAGATACCTTTCCATTCCCATAAGGGACACAACAGCTTACCTGATGTATAGAAACCGAAAAAAACACAAAGACTCCCTGATAGTATTTTTATTGGAAAATTTATACATATTCTCAACCGGGCTCTTAAAAATAATGCTTATATTCGTATTTTAAGTTATAAACATAAAACCGAAAGCTATGAAACATTTTCCGGAATCAGAACTAATTATCAACCAAGACGGAAGTGCTTTTCACTTGCACATACGTCCCGAACAATTATCGGATAAAATCATTCTGGTAGGCGATCCCGGCCGGGTAGATCTTGTAGCGTCATTTTTCGACACAAAAGAATGTGATATAAGCAGTCGTGAATTCCATACCATAACAGGTACTTATAAAGGGAAACGCATCACCGTCGTTTCTCATGGAATAGGAACAGACAATATCGACATTGTTGTAAACGAGCTGGATGCTCTTGCCAACATCGATTTTGAAACCCGGAACGAAAAGCCTGAATTCAGGCAACTGACAATGGTGCGTATCGGAACTTCGGGAGGTTTGCAACCACATGTCCCCATAGGAACATTCGTCATATCAGAAAAATCGATCGGTTTTGACGGAGTATTGAATTTTTATGCCGGGCGCAATGAAGTTTGCGATCTCGAATTCGAAAAGGCTTTCTGCGATTTTGTCGAATGGAACTCTCTTTGGGCCGCTCCTTATGTAATCGATGCAGACAAAGAACTGGTAGAGCAAATCGGGAAAGGCGAGATGGTAAAAGGTGTAACGATTTCTGCAAACGGGTTTTACGGACCTCAAGGACGGGAACTGAGGGTTCCTCTGGCAGACAAGAACCTGAATAAAAAAATAGAAGCGTTCAAGTATAAAGACGGACATGTGATCACTAATTACGAGATGGAAAGCTCTGCTCTTGCCGGGCTATCCAAGCTTATGGGACATAAAGCCATGACCGTATGCACGATTATCGCCAATCGCGTAGCCCACCATGCCAATAGCAATTATAAAAATTCGATCAAAGATCTTATCGAAATAGTTTTGGATCGTATATAACAAGACGGACTCTTTTCTAAAGAAAAGAGTCCGTTATTTTTTCTTCGAAGAGAAATTTCATCATTTAATTTCGATCTCTTCTTTCAGATCTATCTCACTGTTATTCCCATCATAAAATTTATATTCCAGAAACGCGAGAGATTGATTCGGTATCAACTTGAAGCGGAATGCATATTTGCATCTCCATTGCCATTTCAGGGAAAAAAATCCCTTATTAATAAACGCCGCAATAAAAGGATGTACATGTAAAGAGAACTTCTTTACTTTGAGCTTATGTACTAAATAAGATATCTTATCTTCAAGACGGTCGGTAAAAAGGATTGAAGGGCGAATCGTACCCTTCCCATAACAAGTAGGACAATCTTCACTGGTATTTATATCCAATGCCGGACGTACCCTTTGACGGGTAATCTGCATTAATCCGAATTTACTTAACGGCAAAATGTTATGTCTGGCTCTGTCCTGTGCCATTAATTCTTTCATCCGGTCATACAACTTCTGACGATTATCAGGCTCCATCATATCGATATAATCGATAACGATAATCCCCCCCATATCTCTCAGTCGCAATTGACGGGCAATCTCCTCTGCAGCGGCAAGATTCACATCCAATGCGTTACTTTCCTGGCCGGCGGTCGATTTTGACCGATTACCGCTATTCACATCGATGACATGCAATGCCTCGGTATGTTCTATAATCAGGTATGCCCCGTTCTTAAACGAAACCGTTTTTCCGAATGAAGATTTTATTTGTTTGGTAATAGCAAAGTTATCAAAAATAGGGAGATTCCCCTTATACAGTTTGACAATATCCTTCCGTTCGGGAGCAATCAAGCTCACATAATTATAGATCTGCTGATAGGCATCCTCATCATTGACATATATATTTTCAAACGACGGACTGAAAATGTCCCTCAAAACGCCCACCGTACGACCGGTTTCTTCAAAAATAAGAGAAGGAGTTTTAGCCTTTTGCAATTTTACCAGACAATCTTCCCAACATTTGACCAAAGTCTTTAACTCATTGTCCAGCTCGGCAACTCGTTTATTTTCTGCAACAGTACGCACGATTACTCCAAAATTCTTTGGCTTAATACTCTGTATCAACTGTTTCAGACGCGCTTTTTCCTCGTTAGACTTTATTTTCTGAGAAATCGAGACCTTATCGGAAAAAGGCAGCAACACCAGAAAACGACCTGCAAAAGAAATTTCCGCAGTCAACCGAGGGCCTTTGGACGAAATCGGTTCTTTAGATATTTGCACCAAGATTTCTTGTCCCACTTTAAGCGTTTCGCTTACCGTACCCTCTTTATCGATCTCCGGCAACATGTTAAATTTCGAGATCGACAAAACCCGCTTACGATCCGAAAGCGACTGCTTAATAAACTTCTCGCATGAGTTAAATTGAGAACCTAAGTCCAGATAATGAAGAAAAGCATCTTTTTCATAACCTACATCCACAAACGCGGCATTTAGTCCAGGCATCAGCTTCTTCACCCTTCCCAAATAAATATCGCCTACCGAAAACGATATATTCCGGGCTTCTTTCTGCAACTCTACAAGACGTTTGTCATCGAGCAAAGCGATCGAAACCTCCTTGGGTTGGACATCAACTACTAATTCAGTGGACACATCAATACGTTTTAGGTTATTGTTAAATGCTAAATACAAATAATACGACTTGTTAAAACAGAGGACTATAAAGAACAAAGAACAAACTTTTGAATGTTCTTCCATAAGTTTGCTCTTTGGGTTCTCTGTTTTTTTATGAAAAGACAGACATTATTTTTTCTTCTTATGTCTATTCTTTCTCAGTCTTTTTTTGCGCTTATGCGTGGACATCTTGTGTCCTTTTCTTTTTTTTCCGCTTGGCATGATCTTATGCGTTTAAATAATTAATACTATAATAAATTACTTCACTTCTCCCATGAAAGTTTTAGCAGGTTTAAATGCCGGGATATTGTGTTCCGGAATAATAATCGTCGTATTTTCAGAGATATTTCTTGCAGTTTTCTGAGCTCTTTTTTTCACAATGAAGCTTCCGAATCCTCTCAGATACACATTATCACCTTTTGCCAACGAGCTTTTTACCGAATCCATGAATTGTTCTACTGTTGCCAGAACGAGCGCTTTTTCAATTCCTGTGTTTTTTGAAATCTCGTTTACAATGTCTGCCTTAGTCATTTTTCTACGATTTTTTTATTATGATTATATAATTC
>NZ_CEWDCG010000087.1:0-12264 GCF_982436375.1 Coprobacter sp.
ATACAATAAAAAGCCTGTCTGAATTTTCCTATTAATAACCAAGACAGATTATTCAAAATATAAAAGCGTTTCTTTTTACAGTTCTTTCACGATTAATAGATAATTCTTACCTTTGAAGGCAAGAAAAATAACAGCAGAATGATAGAATATATCACAGGTAAAATTTCCGAATTAACTCCGGCATCGGTAGTAATAGAATGTAATGGAATAGGCTATTTCCTCAATATATCTTTAACGACTTACAGTGCACTATCCCAGAATACTGCAACCAAGCTATTTGTATATGAATCTATACGCGAAGATGCTCACGTACTTTTCGGATTTATCAGCCGTCGCGAAAGAGAGTTGTTTTTGTTGTTAATTTCCGTTTCCGGTGTCGGACCGAATACCGCACGAATGATTCTTTCTTCTCTCTCTGCTCCTGAACTGGAGCAAGTTATCGTTTCTGAAAACGTAAACATATTGAAAAGCGTTAAAGGGATCGGTGCAAAAACCGCCCAACGCATAATTGTTGACCTTAAAGATAAAATAAAACCGGGGGACAATACGTTAAATATAAGTATGCCCCAAAATCAAGAGGTACAGGATGAGGCTGTGGCCGCTTTGGTCATGTTAGGATTCCCGCAAACCGCTTCAATGAAGGTCGTACAAAAATTATTGAACGAATCTCCCACATTAAAAGTAGAAGCTATTATCAAAGCTGCACTTAAAATGCTGTAAAACACACATACGGGAGAAGGGAAAAGGATTCACGGATCAATGAATAAAAGGCTCTATTATCTTTTATATATTTTTCTATGTATCAGCGGAATAGGAATCTACTCTGCCTTTGCAGCTTATAACCGTACCTTTTCCTCACTAAACCTTCCGGAAGCATCTGCCTCATCCATTTCCGCACCTGAAGATACTACAAAAAAAAGCCGTTTCCCGGTAGCTAAAACATCGATAGAGACTTATGAAGATCTTTATAAAAACAGCCCGGCAGATCTAAAAACTCCTGAGAACGTACGCTCAGTGTTCGAATATGATCCGGTAACTCAATGTTACGTTGTGCGTACAAAAGTCGGAGATATGGAGGTGTCTACACCTTTCATGTTAACCCCTGAAGAATACAAAGATTATTCCTTACGAAAATCCATAGAAGCCTACTATCGGGAAAAAAACAAAGAAAATGCAGGTAAGGGAAAAGACCCTTTCGATATTCTCGATATGAAATTCAATCTCGGTCCGTTAGAAAAAGTTTTCGGTCCGGGTGGTGTGCAAATTAAAACTCAAGGGTCGGCAGAACTGACCATGAGTATAAAGACAAATAAAATCGATAACCCGGCATTGGCATTGAGTGCAAGGAAAAAGACCTACTTCGATTTCGAGGAACAAATCCAAGCGGATATTACAGCAAAAGTAGGAGACAAGCTCAACTTTAACATGAACTATAATACCGGAGCAACATTCGATTTCGATTCCCAAAAACTGAATTTGAATTATGAAGGGAAAGAAGACGAAATCATCAAAAGTATCGAAGCCGGTAATGTTAGTATGACCACAGGATCTTCCTTAATACGTGGAGGATCAGCTTTATTCGGGATAAAAACTAAAATGCAATTCGGTAAACTGACTGTTACAGCCTTAGTCTCCCAACAAGAATCAGAGTCTAAAACTGTCAACTCAAAAGGCGGAGCTCAAACTACGGAATTTTCTTTCAGCGCCGACCAGTATGATGAAAATCGTCACTATTTTTTAGCCCACTATTTTAGAGACAATTATGATAATTCTATGTCAAAACTCCCTTATATATCTTCGGGAGTGACTATTAACCGTATAGAAGTATGGGTGACCAATAAAAGAGGAAATTATGACCAGGCGCGTAACATCATCGGGTTTATGGACCTTGGAGAACAAAACAGAAATAATTTAGCAAATCCGGATCTATGGCATACAAACGGAAGCTATACATGTCCGGCAAACAATGCAAATAGTTTATATGAATACATTCAAACCAACTATCCCGATGCCAGAAACATTAACCAGGTGACTCAGGTATTAGAGCCTCTTGAAGCTCAAGGATTCAATGGCGGACAAGAATATGTCAAAGTCGAAAGCGCCCGACTGCTCACCAGTTCGGAATATACACTGAACAGTCAACTCGGATATATTTCTTTAAATAGTCAGCTCAATCCGGATGAAGTACTGGCAGTAGCATTCGAATATACGAAAAACGGGCAGACATATCAGGTAGGAGAATTTTCAGGGAATATTACAGATACAGACAAGAGCCTGTATGTAAAGCTATTAAAAGGGACAACAATCTCGACAAGCGTTCCGGCATGGAAGTTGATGATGAAAAATGTATATTCCCTTAACGCTACTCAGATACAAAAAGAAAAGTTCCGGTTAAATATTTACTATAAAAGCGACACGGCCGGGACACAATTGACATATATGCCTATCGGAAACATCAAGAACGAAACCTTATTGAAGGTTATGAACCTTGACCGATTAGATAACAACCAAGAGACAAATCCCGACGGATTTTTCGACTTTGTAGAAGGGTACACGATCCTTGCATCCAAAGGTCGAGTATTTTTCCCGGTAGTAGAACCTTTTGGCTCACACTTAAAAAAGAAAATCGGAAACATACCGAATGTTGACCAATATGTCTATCAAGAACTGTACGACACTACATTAACAGCAGCCAGACAGTATGCCGATAAGAACAAGTTCGTAATCAAAGGTGAATATAAAGCATCATCAGGAGCAGAAATACAACTTAACGCCACGCACGTGCCCCGAGGATCGGTACGAGTCACGGCCGGAGGTATGACCCTGACCGAGAATGTAGATTATTCGGTCGATTACACAATGGGAACCGTAACTATTTTAAATCAAAGTTATATCGACTCCGGAACTCCGATCAGCGTCAGTCTTGAAGACCAGTCATTATTCAACATGCAACGAAAAACAATGGTCGGATTAGATCTTAACTATGCTTTCTCTAAAGATTTTAATGTCGGAGCTACAATTATGCACTTGGGAGAAAAGTCTCTGACCGAGAAAGTGAACATCGGAGATGAAGTGCTGAATAATACTCTATGGGGATTAAATACTTCTTACAATACAGAATTCCAATGGCTAACATCTCTGATCAACAAAATACCGACTGTGAATGCTACAGCCCCGTCCCGATTATCGCTGAATGCAGAATTTGCACAGTTAATACCGGGAAAAGGGAAAAACAACTCGCTCTCCTATATCGATGACTTCGAGTCTTCTCAATCGGGTTATGATCTGAGGACACCATATTCATGGTCACTCGCCTCGACTCCGTCTATGTTTCCCGAATCAAAATATTCCAACAATGCTGATTACGGAAAGAATCGGGCTTTAATATCTTGGTATTATATAGACCGGATGTTTACTCAAAAAAATTCCTCGTTAACTCCTGCCCATATTAAAAACGATTTAGATCAATTATCCAATCATTATGTACGGGAAATCGATGTCAGCGAGGTATTCCCGAACAAAGAACTCGGTTACGGCGAATCTTCTGTCCTACAAGTTCTGAACCTATCGTATTATCCGACAGAAAGAGGACCGTACAATGTAGATGCGGATAAAATAAACAATGACGGTTCTCTCAAATTCCCGGAACAACGCTGGGGAGGGATTATGAGAAAAATGGATAATACCGACTTTGAAGCTGCAAACATCGAATATTTACAATTTTGGATGATGGACCCGTTCCTCGATCCGGACAATCCGGGGAATGAAAGTCAGGTCGGATACCTGTATTTCAATTTTGGAGAAATATCGGAAGATATACTGAAAGATGGCATGAAATCGTTCGAAAACGGTCTTCCTGTCGATGGAGATGAATCGAATCTGACAACCACCGTATGGGGAAAAGTTTCGAAACGCCAATCTATGACCTATGCTTTCGAGAACGCAGACGGTGCCCGTGAAAAACAAGACGTAGGACTCGACGGGCTTACAAACAATGAAGAATTTACTTTTTCCACCTATTCCGACTTTTTAGAGAAATTGAAACAAAATACGACGGCAGAAGCTCAAGCCAAAATGTTGGAAGATCCTTTTTCTCCTTTGAACGACCCTGCAGGAGATAATTATCATTTTTACAGAGGTGTAGACTACGATGACATGCAGCTCGATATTCTCAGCCGATATAAACATTATAACGGAGTAGAAGGGAACTCAAGTTCTCCGGATGATGCAGCAGACAAGTACTACCAATCCTCCAAAAGCGTTCCGGACGTCGAAGATATCAATCAAGACAACACGTTGAACGAATACGAAAGATACTATGAATACGGTATAAAAATATCTCCTCAGAATCTTCAAGTAGGAAGAAATTACATCACTGATAAACGCACGACTGTCGTTCGTCTGAGAAATGGTCAGGAATCAGAAGTTACATGGTATCAATTTAAAATACCTTTGAAAGACGACAGCGACGATGAAACCCATATTCCACGAAAAAAATACGGTTCTATACAAGATTTCAAGACAATCCGTTTTGCACGGATGTTCATGACCGGATTCGAAAAAGAAACACACCTGCGTTTTGCTTCACTCGAACTTGTACGGGGAGACTGGAGAAGTTACTCTCTTCGTCTACAAACCGGAGAATCACCCAACACATCACTGCCGGCAGAAGGGGAATTGGATGTATCAGTTGTTAATATAGAAGAAAATGCAGGACAAACTCCTGTAAACTATGTACTGCCTCCTGGAGTCAGCCGGATAATTTCTCCCGACCAATCCCAGATCACTCAATTAAACGAGCAATCTTTATCTTTAAAAATAAGAGATTTACCTCCTAAAAATGCTCGTGCCGTATATAAAAATACGAGTCTTGACATGCGTAATTACAAATATTTGCAAATGTTTACTCATGCCGAAAAACTAATTGATGATAACACAGACTTAAGGAACGGAGAAACTTCTGTATTCATTCGTTTCGGGTCTGATTACCGAAACAATTATTACGAATATGAAGTGCCTTTGGCACTTACTCCTCCGGGAACTTATAACACATACAATTCACAAGACCAAGAGACCGTTTGGCCTACACAAAACATGATCAACGTTCCCTTATCTCTGGTAACAGAATTGAAATTAAAACGGAATGCGGCAAAACGAAGAGGGGATGAAGGTTCGAGCTATCAAGACGTTTATTCGATATATGATCCTGATCATCCGAGAAATAAAGTCTCGGTAATCGGAAATCCGAGCCTGTCCGACATATCGACAATTATGATCGGTGTCCGGAATAATGCGGGGACGAATAAAGATATTGTGGTATGGGTTAACGAACTCAGACTATCCGGTTTTAATGAGAGCGGAGGTTGGGCTGCCCGAGCTAATGTAAATCTGGCGATATCCGATATAGCCACCGTAAATTTCGGGGGACACATCGAAACTTGCGGCTTCGGAGGGATAGATCAAAGCCTGAATGAACGTCGACTTGACGATTATTATCAATACAATATAGCTACAATGGTAGATGTCGGTCGTTTTTTACCTGAAAAATTGAAACTCAAAGCACCGATATTTTACTCATTATCTGAAGAGCGGACGTTGCCGAAATACAACCCGCTCGATCAGGATATTTTACTTTCAGATGCTTTAGACGCTGCCGGTTCTGACGCTGAAAGAGATTCGATCAAAAATGCATCTATCGATATATCGACAGTTAAGAGTTTCAGTATTTCCGGATTGAGATTCGACATACAAAGTAAAAATCCGATGCCTTATGATCCGGCAAACTTTACTTTTAGCTACTCGTCAAACATCCAAAATAAGCAAGACCCGACAATTCTATTCGAAAATACACTGGACAGAAGAGGAAATTTCAGTTACAGTTATACACCGTATGTGAAACCCCTTCAACCCTTTAAATCACTAAAAAGCAGATCAAAACATTTGAAGGTTATCAAAGACATGAGTATTAACTATGTACCGAATAATATTTCGTTCTATACTAATATGTCTCGTTACTACTACGAGCAACAATTGCGAGAGTTAGGAGAAGACGGCACAAGCACGCAACTTCCTATTTCGGTAAGCAAGAACTTTTTATGGGATCGGCAGTTCTCTATTCAATGGAATCTGTTGAAATCCTTAAACATGTCTTTAGCTACCATGACAAATGCCCGTATCGACGAACCCTCGGGTGTAGTAAATAAAAAGCTTTTCCCCGATGAATATAAAGCATGGAAAGACACGGTCATGCAAAGTATATGGCACTTAGGAACACCCTGGAATTATAACCAAACATTCAACGCCTCTTTCGACGTTCCGTTATCTAAAATTCCCATGCTGAATTGGATGACCCTATCGGCGAAATACAACTCGACATATTCTTGGGACAGAGGGGTTTATATTGATAGTGAAACGACAATGGGTAATAATCTGAATAATCAAGGTCAATTCGGAATCGACGGTCGTTTCAATCTGGAAACTCTCTACAATAAATCGGATTTTCTGAAAAAAGTAAATCGGAAATTCGCCAATACCTCTCGGTCATCTTCCCGTAGCAGTACCCAGAAAAAGAGATTCCAGCGCAATATCTCGTTAAAAAGCGACACGACAACTACGGTGAAACACAATTTGGACAATAAAAAAGTAAAAGTTTCCGCAAAAACCAAAGACGGAATATATTATTCCGTCAAATATAAAGTTGTGGATAAAAACACAATTCTTATTGAAAACAGAGATACGGCCCAAATAACACTAACCGTACTGCCCGGCAAACGTCCTGAAGATTCTTTCTGGTATAAAGCAGCAGAATACACAACACGGTTTGCCATGATGGTAAGAAATGTGAACGTCCATTACAAAAACAGTAACTCAATGTATATTCCATCTTTCTTGCCTAATGTCGGGGACATGTTCGGACAATCCACAGCAACCAGTACCTTAGCTCCGGGACTTGATTTCGCTTTCGGATTGACAGACGAAAGCTATATCGAAAAAATCAAGGACCGAGGTTGGCTTATTGTCAACGACTCATTAGTAAGCCCTGCTATTATGAATCGTACAGAAGAATTCAGCATAGATGCCACCTTAGAACCGTTTAAAGGATTCAAAATCACGTTAAATGCCAACCGCACCGTGAGCAACAACAACCAAATACAATTTATGTATGACGGAATGCCCACCATACGGGGAGGAAGTTTCACAATGACTCACGTTGCGATTGCCTCATCTCTGAAAAGTGCAAAGGCATCGAACGGATATTATTCCAAAGCTTTTGAGAACTTTTTGCAAAATCGTGAGATTATTGCTCAACGATTAGAAGCCAAGTATAGTCAAATGACATATCCTTCAGCAGGATTTATCAGTGAAAAAGGATTAGTCGGGCAACGATATAATTCAGAAAACGGAGGGGTTAACCGTAATTCTCCCGATGTCATGATACCTGCATTTATCGCCGCTTACAGTGGCAAAGATGCGGGAAAAATCGGATTAACGGCTTTTCCGTCGATCAGAAGTTTATTACCTAACTGGAAAATAACCTATGATGGTCTATCTAAGATAAAGGCATTAAAGAAATACTTCAAAAGTATCGTCCTGAGTCATGCCTACCGATGTACTTATACCGTGGGGTCTTTTTCCTCTTTCCTGAACTGGGCTGAAGCTGAAGAAAAAGATTTCGGTTTTGCGAAAGACGAACTCACAGGGAATCCGATACCGTCCTCTCCATACGATATCTCTTCTGTAAGCATTAATGAAAGTTTTGCACCTTTACTCGGATTAGATATGACTTTTAAAAACAGTATCACAGCTAAAGTAGAGTATCAAAATTCCCGTACATTAAGCCTGAATTCTTCAGCAGGACAAATTGTCGAATATACAAGTCAAGGCGTTACTGTCGGTGCAGGCTATACAATTACCGATTTCAACGCCATTTGGAGAGGAAAAGGCGGTAAACAAGGGACATTTAACAATGATCTGAAATTACGAGCAAACTTCTCTTTCAAAAGAGATCAATCCTTAATACGCCGTATTGAACAGAATTTCACTCAGGCTACTTCCGGTACAAAAGTAATGATGCTCAATTTCTCTGCCGATTATGCTTTAAGCAAACTCATTACACTACGGGCTTTCTATGATCACCAAATCAATACTCCGTTGGTATCATCGACTTCATATCCCATCTCAGACAGCAGTTTCGGTGTATCGATCCGCCTTGATCTTGCCCGGTAAGAGCTATTAAATTCTTTTCTAAATTTTACAATAAAAATACGATCAGGTCATCTTTGTGTTTTTTTCCGGACTATAACATTGTTAACAATATATCGGTACGATTCCCCTCTCTGAAAGAGACTGAGTAAAAACTAAAACAAGTACTAAAACGATTTTCAGAATCATCCGGGATAAAAACAAAATTTTTCTCATTATATTCGCAAAAGAAAACGAAAAAAATCTATGGAGCAAATAAATTTTGCAGCAATCGATATAGGATCAAATGCCGTGCGCCTGCTCATAAAGGGAATATACAAAGGGGAGACGGCAAATCAACTAAAAAAGACTTTTATTGTCAGAGTTCCCTTGCGATTAGGGCAAGACACTTTCACATTAGGCAGAATATCGAACGACAAAACTGAACGACTGTTACGGCTCATTGCCGCATTCAAACAAATGATGCAAGTATATAGAGTCATCAGTTACAGAGCTTGTGCAACTTCCGCCATGCGAGATGCTTCGAACGGATCAGAAGTTGTCCGTTACATATCCGAACAAACCGGTATAAAAATCGATATTATAGACGGAAAAGAAGAAGCGAGAATCGTATATGACAGCCACATCGTCGATATATTAAACCGTCCGGGAGACTATTTATATGTAGATATCGGAGGAGGAAGTACCGAAACGAGCCTGATCCAAGATTGCAAACTTAAGGATTCTCGTTCCTATAATATAGGAACCGTACGTATTCTCAATAACAAAGTCAAAAAAGAAGAGCTTCTCAAGCTATACTCCGACTTGAAATCATTAGCATTGGAATATCCAGATATTTCTATCATAGGATCTGGCGGAAATATCAATAAAATATATAAACTGTCGGGTACGACAAAAGGAGAACCGTTATCGCTCGAATCCTTGTATCAAGTATCGAACATGCTTCAGGCACTCCCCATAAAAGAACGAATGAAGCAGTACGATCTGAAACCTGATAGAGCAGACGTTATCGTACCCGCCGCAGAATTATTCATACAAATAACACGACACCTCAACTGTAAATCTATATGGGTACCTACCATAGGTATTGCTGACGGAATTACCTATTCACTCTGTTCTGATTATCTAAATACACATAATTAATAATATGAAAATGAAAAAGTTAATCTTAATCGTCTGTGGGACTGTCTTATTTTCGTTCCCGTTCATCTCCTCTGTTAAATCTCAAGATTTATACGAAAAAGCAAACATCCGGAAATATGAAAAAGCAAATCAAGAACTTCCGGCTACCACAAAAAAAGAAAAACGTGTGGTATTTATGGGCAACTCCATAACCGAAGGTTGGGTCGGCACACACCCGGAATTTTTCACCGAAAACAATTATATCGGTCGTGGAATCAGCGGACAAACAAGTCCGCAAATGCTTATGCGCTTTTACGGGGATGTTGTCGCCCTCAAGCCGAAAGCAGTAGTCATTAACGCCGGAACAAACGACGTCGCTGAAAATACTGGCGCTTATCATCCCGATTTCACCCTCAACAATATCAAAGCTATGGCTTCCATTGCCGAAGCAAACGGAATCAAGGTGATTCTTACATCGGTACTTCCCGCATCACAAATAAAATGGCGGCTCGACATCAAAGATGCCCCTCAAAAAATTATAGCCTTAAACAAAGAAATAGAAGCTTATGCCAAAGCAAACAAATACGGATATGTAGATTATTTCTCCGCTATGAAAGATGAAAAGAACGGCCTTCCTGAAAAGTTGAGCAAAGACGGCGTACATCCGAACGGAGACGGTTACAAAATCATGGAGAAACTGGTAAAAGAAGAAATCAAAAAAATCGTAAAATAATCAAAGACCAGAACAGCGGGGAAATTTAGTGAAAAAAATCTCCCCGCTGTTTCGATCTTTACCTCAAACTTTCGGTCTGATTATAAATCGCTTCCAAAATATCCTTATCGACATCGGTAAGTATTTTTCCTCGCCGTGCCATCATCCGTTCGGCAATCGAATAAAACTTAGATAACTGAACATCAGAAAAACCGGCAGCACCGCCCTCGCTAAAAGAAGCTACAAAATTCCGAGGAAAACCCGAACCGTGTATGTTCACTCCCACTCCAACAACCGTAGCGGTATTGAACATGCTATTTATTCCTGCCTTAGAATGATCACCCATCATCAACCCGCAAAATTGCAAGCCGGTACGCAAAAAACGTCCAGTAGGATAATTCCATAGTTTTATCTCGCTATAATCATTTTTTAAATTCGATGCATTAGTTCCTGCTCCCAAGTTGCACCACTCTCCGATAACCGAATTTCCGAGAAATCCATCATGTCCTTTATTTGAATAGGCAAGCATCACCACATTATTCAACTCGCCCCCTACTTTACAATAAGGACCTAATGTCGTCGCTCCATAAATTTTTGTTCCCATATTCACGACCACATGCTCACAAGCCGCAAAAGGAGCACGAATACATACTCCTTCCATGATTTCGGCATCTTTCCCGATATAAACCGGACCTTTTGTCACGTTCAATGCCGAACATTCGACAACCGCACCCGGCTCTATAAATATTTTAGGTGTACCGTCTGGAAAACAAGGATCACCGATTACCCTGTTCGATGCGGATAACGGTTCGGATTTTCCGGAAGAGACGATATATCGATAATCTGCTTCTAAAGCCTCTCCGTTCTTCAGAAATATATCATACAATTTCCGAATCATAAAAGGTTCTTCATTCAAAGTATGCTTTACACCGAAATCTTTCTTACGGAAAGCATCCAACGAACCGTAAAAAGCAATCAGCTCATCTCCGTAAAAAAGAGACTCACACTCCGACAAAGAAGAAATGGCTGCGACCAGTTTCTCATCCGGACATACATTCCCGGCAATGAAAAAGCTATTAGAAGCAATATTCATCGGATATTTCACTGTCAAATAATCAGCCGTATCATAAGAATAAATTCCCGGCAACCGAGATTCCCATTTTTCCCGTATCGTAAAGATACCGATACGTATGTCCGAAACCGGCCTTGTAAATGTCAATGGCAGAAACTCCTGATGAATTCCCGTCGTATCAAAAAGAATAATGTTCTGCATATATGCTGTTTTTAATCTTCATTATCCTGTACTCCTGCAAAATGCACGATAAATGTCGTTGAGCCCACCGTTATTATAGCCCCGTTTTCCAAAACCACACGGTCTTTTTTCCCCAGACGCTCGTGCCGTAAATATGTTCCGGATACACTCGGAAAATCGCGCAATGTATATATAAAACCCCCAGCCTTATTTTTCTTTACATTAATAACACAATGCTGACGTGCAAGGGTAACATCCGTAGTCTCTATCGGTACATGAATTTCCGTTCCTTTAGAGCGACGTCCGATTATATTATCTCCCATAAAAAGAGGAAGTTCTTGACGGTATCCGTATGAATTTTCCAATACGACAACAAAACCGCAATCAGAAATCTCTTGATTATCAATCAAATCGGCAACCGACACATTGAATTGTTTCCCGCAATAAGGACAAACAAAAAACAAAGAGACATTTTTTTCATAACGATCTTCATTAAACGTTATATCATTATCGCATTTGGGACATAAAACTTTTTTCATTTTCGCTGCATTTATCTGACAAAGGTAAAAGTTATCTCTTAGAGATACAAGGTACAGAACAGCTAAATTCAGAGAATAAAACCTCGAAAAACGGAATCATCGGTATAAAAAAAGAATTAATCTGTTTTTAAGATTCCCGTTAACCCGATATTATAAAAAAATTAAGAGAATGTACTTTTCTTTGTAGAAAAATAACTTGCGCATAATCGAATTTTATGAAAACACGCGACAAAAACACTATGCTGAAAAAATGTATGCTAATCGCCGGAAGCGTTTTTCTGGCAGGGCAAATGGCTTTTGCCAAAGGGAACAAAGGTTCTATTTATCATGACGGTTGGATCGATTTCAACAAAAACGGAAAAATGGATGTATTCGAAAATCCTAAGCAACCGATCGAAAAAAGAGTGCAAGATTTATTATCCCAAATGAATCTGGAC
>NZ_CEWDCG010000088.1:0-12216 GCF_982436375.1 Coprobacter sp.
GAGTAAAGAGGTGTGAGATTCAAGAACTTTTTGTACTAAAGTTCTTTGAACCTCTTTTTTTACTAATTTTGTGCTCCCAAAATTAGAAGTTATGCAAGAGCAATCTTTCCCGAAAGCTGCTGAGAGTACAGCTTTTCGAGTGTTATTGGCATTGGGCCTTTCTCATTTATTAAATGATACATTACAGTCTGTAATTACAGCTGTATATCCTTTGTTGAAAGAGAGTATGGCTTTGAGTTTTGTCCAGATCGGATTCATAACATTGGTTTACCAGATATCGGCTTCGGTATTTCAACCGTTAGTCGGGTTTTATTTGGATAAAAAGCCTAATCCGTGGTTCTTGCCGATCGGGATGAGTTTTACTCTCATCGGACTTGTTGTTTTAGCTTTTTCGGGAACTTTGCATCAGGTTTTATTCTCTGTGTTTTTGGTGGGTATAGGATCTTCTATACTGCATCCGGAGGCGTCTCGTCTTACTTCTTTAGCTTCCGGTGGGAAGCGAGGACTTGCCCAATCGGTTTTTCAGGTCGGTGGGAATATGGGAAGTTCATTAGGCCCGTTACTTGCTGCGTTGTGTATAGCGCCTTATGGACAGCGTAATATCGTGTTTTTTGCCCTATTGGCTTTATGTGCCATAATTGTAATGATACCCATTTGCCGGTGGTACAAAAGAAAACTGAAGGCTTTACGGTTAAATAAGGATGGAATGAAAACTGAGGTTATGTCACCGTTATCTCGTAAAAAGACGATATTTTCGTTGTCGGTTTTGTTGATTTTGATTTTTTCCAAATATGTTTATTTAGCAAGTATAACCAGCTACTATACATTTTTTCTAATAGAGAAATTCGATGTAACTGTTCGTGATTCGCAATTCTTTCTGTTTGCTTTTCTGTTCGCTTCGGCACTTGGCATTCTGTTGGGAGGGCCGGTTGGAGATAAAGTAGGCCGGAAATATGTAATCTGGGCTTCTATTTTAGGAGCAGCACCTTTCAGTTTGATTATGCCTCATGCAAATCTTTTATGGACTTGTATTTTAAGTATCCTTATCGGATTGATTCTTTCTTCGGCTTTTTCTGCCATATTGGTTTATGCTCAAGAATTATTACCATCTAAACTCGGCCTGATTTCGGGGCTTTTTTTTGGTTTGGCTTTTGGAATTGCTGGAATTGCTTCGGCTGTTTTAGGAGGTTTGGCAGATAAGTTCGGAATAGAGTATGTATATCAATTGTGTGCTTATATGCCTTTATTGGGATTGATTGCTTGGTTTTTACCGGATATACGTAAGATAAAAAAATAGAGATGTATCTTTGGGTAATTATATTTGAATAATCCATTAAGATACATCTCCGAGCGAATTATTCTTTTTTAGCTCCGGCTTTAATCCATTCTTTCAGTAAAGTTATATCGTCATTTTTTAAAGAAGATAAGGTCGTATGGTTTGTTTTGGTAGCTTGAGCGTCTGTCAGTACCGTAATGATAAAACTGCTGTTTGGAAGTCCCGGTTCGACTAACATTTTATCCGGATGGGTTGAAGAAGCTTTATTTATCAAGGCATCGTAACTTTTATCTTCCGTAAGATACAAACCTCCGGCACCGCCATGACAGGCAGTACATTGGTTAAATACCTGTTCCTGGATGCGGTTATATTGTACAAGGTTTACATTCATATCAGATAGGGATATATTTGTTTCACTACCGGATAATTGTTGTTCATTGAGATTACATACCCATTTTCTGTTATTCATGATCGATACGGCAATATTCTTGGCTTCGAATGGCACATTGTGCATCAGGTAAGTACCTGAGCCTTCATCGTTTTTTTCCAGCAGTAGGGTAGTTAGCGGAGTATCCTCGTTATCACCGAAAGATGTGAGTTTCAGTTCATATTCTTCGGGCCATGCATTAACACCGAAGAAATGGAGAGTTACATTTACATTGCGTCCGCTGTACTCTTCTTCCTTGGGATATATGTCTCCACTGTCACAAGCTGAAAATGCAAGTAATCCTGCTATTATAATAAAAGAATATTTCATTTTTGGAATTTTTAAAAAGTATATTGCAACATTACTGTGGCGCTGTGCATTGCCATTCCGTTATCGTCCATGTCTCTGTCGAGTTGAGTTTCATGTCCCCAACGACCTATGTATTGGTACATTGCTTGCAATTTTAGATTACACCGAGAAAAGAAATAGTTGAGACCCACGGCAGGCATGTTCAAGCTTCCGTCTTTATCCGTTCCGTTTCTGTCAAAAAAGTCGTATCGTAAAGCTGTTTGTAGTTTGCTCGTGACAAAATATCCCCCTTGTATATAAGCTCCCCAAGCCGTAAAATCGGCTGTAGATTGCATCCGTTTAGTGAAATTCATACGCAACATATAAGCCTCGCCCGATATATAAAATCGGTTTTTTAACCATGCGAATTCAAATCCGGCACGTAAATCATCGCTACTTTCGTCTTCGGCTTCTACATTATAATTTCCCGAAATGGCAAATAAAAGTTTGTTGTTGTGCAGATCGTCCGGATTTCCTTGATAGGTCGGCATCGGACCGAACGGCATATATGCAAAACGTGCGGCATATAAAAGAGACGGGATACCTTTATGATCATCGCTTGTCGTTTTGGTTGCAGTGTTTACGTCTATTCCTGTCCCATTAAATACGCCGACCTGATATCCCCATTTTTGTTTGATGAGTCCGTGTAATTCTATTCCTAAGTCGAAGCCTGTTGCAATATTGGGCTTTACGGCATTTAATGATTTGTCGAGATTGACTCCTGTGGTTAGCGATGACGGTAATACCGGGAAAAGTGTTTCTCCTAAAGTAACTAAGTAAGCCTGATTATAAGGCGTTTTAAATTTCCCTGCACGTAATTGCAAAGCCTCTTTCATTTTTACATCGAACCAAGCTTGTTGTAACAATGCTCCTCCGCTTTGGGATGCGTTCAGGGCAAAGTTGAATGTCAGTCTGCCAAATGCCCTGCCTGAAAAACCTATGATCGCATTTGGTATGGCAAATCCCGAATTTGCGATTTTATCCTGATCTGCAAGATTTAAACCTTCATCATCATAATAATTAAATTTTCCGGCTATTTGTATGAGGGCGTACGGTTTAAATAGAAATTTTTTATTTTTTGTTTGAAAGCTGAATCCTTGCCTTCCTGCCGAAGAGATTACCCCGTTATCGATGTCGTTATCATCATTATTTTGAGCTGTTACCGGAATTATTAAGAAAGAAAATAACAGCAGAGCTATACTTAGTTTTGAATAGATATATTTCATAATTTGTAGATCGTAATAAAATGAATGTTTTATAAACTTTCGATAAAAAGAATCAGTGCGTCCCGGTCTTCCTTGCTCATCCTTTTGAACAGTTCGCGCGACACGGCACCTTCACCTCCGTGCCACATGATCGCCTCTTTTAAGTTGCGTGCACGTCCGTCATGTAAGAATTCTGTATGTCCGTTAACCACCTCTTGCAAGCCTATACCCCATAATGGCGTTGTCCGCCATTCAGCTCCGGTTGCCAGACCTGCCGAAAGGTGGTCGTCTAATTCGGGCCCCATATCGTGTAGAAGATAATCTGAATATGGGTGTATAACCTGATTGCAAAGCCAAGGCAGTCGAGTACCGTTAAGTAATAAAGGCGCATCTGCACGGGTGTGTAAAGTGGGCATATGGCACAAATCGCATTTCGCTTTATAGAAGTTTTCTTCACCTTTTTTTACTTCGGCGTTATTGACATATCTTCGGGCAGGTACACCTAAAGCGTGCAGATAGAAATCGACATATTCCATATCTTTCGTACTTATTTGTATCCCCTGTAATCCGTGAGGCGATTGGCTTTGGCCTTCGCAAACTTCTTCAGGATAACGGTCGTTTGTGACACCCAGATCCGAAGAAAAACCGAGTTCTACCGTCAAGTCCAAATGGTTGGCTTTATTTCCGGATACTCCGATTTTCCGTACCCCTTTTTCCGTTACATAATTTAGTTTTCCGCTGATTCCGTATTCCGGATAATTGCTTTGAGCTGCAATTTTTATGAGTTCCGTTTGGCTGAGTGCCATCATTTGTCCCATCCCTACATGACGCAACGGAATACGAGGACTTATATATAGGTCTTCGGGACGAATACTATCGGCATACCATTCGGTAACTCGATAATGCGGTGTTTGTAGTTCATATTCTTCTCCGTCCGGAAATTTGAACTTTTCTGTTGTATATGTTACAGAAAGTTTTCCTTCAGCTTGGCTACCCACAATGCTTTGATCATGCAGTACGCGCCCGTATTGGCGAAAATAACCGCCGTCTTTACGTGTTATGTAGATTAATATGGAGGAAAAGCCGTTTCCTGAACCTCCATGAGTAAACAAAGTTGATGAGGTTCTTCCTGCATTATTATGGCAGCTTCCGCAAGAATAGCCTCCGTATACTGGTCCTAATCCTCCTGTAGAAGGATCGTTCCCGCTAACCCTAGGGTCATCATATAACATATCTCCGTTGGTAAACATTGTTTCCAGATCGCCTGTTACCCAGTTAGCTTCGGTGTCGTATGCACGGCTGGAGGATGAGAATATTGTAGAAGTTCCGGCGGACAGTTCTTTATAGCTGGCTACAGTTCCGTTCGGCTTCAGTATTACCGTGTCATCAAGAGCTTCGCTACAACTATAGAGAAGCATTGCCGGGACAATAGTCCGGGCAATGCTGAGTATCAGGGGAAACGAGAACAAATTTTTAAAAAATCTGTATTTTGTCATTTTAAGAATTCAAAAAATATTTTTAAAGGACACTTTTTATTTTTTCAAGTGATTTATTCAATTCGGCTAATTTATCCATTGCTGTATCTATTGTTGCAACTTTTCCTTTTGTGACTTGATCCCGGAAGGGTGCAGGAATGTCCCGAATCGCTTTTCTTGCATCAGAAATCGCTTTGGTTATTTCCGCATCCAAGTCACTATTTTTTGACGCTACATAAGCCGACATGCTGGTTTCTGATTTTCGGGTTGCCGCCGGTCCTCCCAAATAAGAATTCTCAATACTGATTATGTTATTTTCATAATCGTCCAAAGAATTGAAACTATACCATGATTCTACGGCATATACATCTTGTTCGTGATAGGGATTTCCGATTTTTTGTGTTCCTACTTCATTCGCTATGTTACACAATCCGTTATCGATTATTTCTTCAAGTACTTGATTTTGAGTTTTATATTTTTGATACATGTTCGGATTTCTCAATAATTCGGCAAATCCGTCTTCTCCTCCGGCAATTGTGATTTCATCATTTTCAATCAACTCTGCATCGCGTTGATCGCTTATTGCTTTTTCACCGTGCCATTCTGCCCAAAGACGTACGGTATCATCCAATAATTTTTTTGTTACATAATAGATGTACTCTTTTTGGCGGGAAGAAATGGATGAAATATCTCGGGGATTTCCGTTTAAGAAAATAAGATATTCAAGTGTATGAAACCCTGAATTGTCTTGTGCAAAAGTTTGTTCTGCTATGTTTTGGCTACTATTTAACAACGCCTCTATATTTACTTGGTCGAGAGGCCATGAGTCTAAAGATGGGTCTATGCTGTAATTAGCTGCCGGACCATATAGAAATCCCTCGCTCAATTCCCACGGTTCACGGGCATTTCTCCATGCCGCACAAACAGCATTGAGCTGATCTTGTGTTGCTGTTTCGCTTTCGAACATAACGGTTACGGCGTCCATCAGATCCCATACTTTAGCTTTCATATCATCATAAGTAGGCAGTACGGTAAGATCGATATAATCATTGATAAGGGCAGTTTTTACCGGATCCATAGCCGAATCATCCACTGTGTTATCATTGTTATTATCGTCGCTACATGATGATACGGCAAATGCCATAGAGCTTATGAATAAGCTCATTACTAACCAATTTTTCTTTTTCATACGTGTTTTGTAGATTATTTATTAATTTATTTTGTTATTTAGAAAAGAACCAACCGATATAAGCTAATCCTAATGATATAGTACTTTCATTATTGAAATGTCCTCCTCCGATCCATCTGCGTGTATAGTCTGCTTTGGCAACGAGATTGGGGAGTATATAATAGTTTAAGCCTGCAGTAATAAGATC
Source organism: Coprobacter sp. (assembly GCF_982436375.1). Classification (NCBI taxonomy): domain Bacteria; kingdom Pseudomonadati; phylum Bacteroidota; class Bacteroidia; order Bacteroidales; family Barnesiellaceae; genus Coprobacter; species Coprobacter sp. Next base: position 6,108 of record NZ_CEWDCG010000088.1, read on the forward strand.
CACTTTGTAGCGAGGGTCGGCAGAAATGCTGCTTGCTGTCTTGTGCATCGAATTATAATATTCGTAACGTACAAATGGAAATAAATTGAATTTGTGGTTAAAAAATGCACCGATGTTGTATCCTGCCTCTGCACCGTATGTCAAAACATCTTTTGCAATAGGGGTTTCTGAATATCCCAATGCTGTGGGATTTCTTAAATTTTCTTTGTAAATAAGGTCGCTTTCGGTCAGATTTCCGTATATAACGTTTGCTCGTGCAATAATATCGCGGCTGTAATATTGCGCATCAGCAGATAAAATGGTAATTGCACCTTTTATCCCTTCCATTCGGCTCGGTTTAGTTGAGTTTTTAGCTGTGCTTGGAGTATAATATGCCGATATGCCGAATCTCGTATTTTTAACACCCGAATAATCTACCCGTGCTGCATATGCCGGATTGGTCATATTCGGTATTTCAAATTTGTTTTGTTTTCCGTTTTTAATCCAATTGGCAGCATCGAATCCGTTGGGATCTAATCCGCTGATGACCATTGCTTGATAGTCGAAATCTCCGGCTTTTCCCAAGATAGCGATCCCGGTTTCATGCCAAGTAGACGGGATTATCTGTGTTTCGCCTTCCGGTCGTGTAGCACCGAAAAAGAATATCGGTTCGTGATGTGCATTTGTCAATCCTATAGGTACGATCATGTGTCCTGCTCGTACGGCAAATGCCGGATGAAATATTTTAGTAATGTGGAATTGTTCCAATGCAACTTCTCCACCTTTTTCTATTTCGGCTTCGTATTCACCTCCTTCAGTGTATTCATGTTCTATACTTGCACCCGTACCTCCGTATTCGAATTCTATTTCAGCGGATAAAATAATGGACGGAGTAAATTTGTAATCGAAAGCTAACACAAAACGGGGAAGCGATATAGAAGATCGTTTGTCGCTCGGAGAGCCCGCTCCGCCGTTCCCGAAACGATATGGGCCATAATCCATATGTTGGAAAAGCATTTCTCCGTAACTACCGACTCTGAATTTTTTATATTCTTCGTGATTTTTTACTTTTGTAGTATCGTTGTTTTGAAAATTTCGGGCTTGTATGTCCCTGACATAAAATAAAAGTAGAATAAGGAATGTTAAAGTAGTAAATCTTTTCATTTTTTTTGATGTTTATGCAGGAGACAAAGGTATAAGTGTTGTAAAGTGTTGACAATACCTAAAAATAAGTATTATTTTGTTTATTCTCATTATAAATCGGGATTCTTGTCTGTCATTATTTATACTGAAAAAACTTTGTCGAAATACCTATAAATGGGGATTGTATTTTTAGCTAATAATCTGTTATTTTGCGCCTGTACTTAAACATATAAAAGAAAGAATATGAGTGACAACATACCCAAATATAAAGCGACGGATAAGATGAGCGATCTTATTTGTGAAAACTATACTTTATTGATGGTGATGAGCCGTTTCGGTTTGCCGTTAGGGTTCGGGGATAAAAATGTAAAAGAAGTTTGCGATGCTTGTAATGTAGATTATAAAACGTTTTTGGCAGTCGTCAATTTTATGGATACCGGACAATTTGTTGTCGGAGGGGCAGATTTTTCTATCCAAGCATTAATGGAGTATCTGAAAAATTCTCATTCTTATTTCCTTGATTTTTGTCTGCCGGCGATTCGTCGTAAATTGATTGAAGCGATAGATTGTTCTCAAGATGGTGTAGCTATTCTGATTTTGAAATTTTATGATGAATATGTTAACGAAGTACGCCGGCATATGGAATATGAAGACAATATGGTTTTTGGATATGTTTTGTCTTTATTAGAGGGAAAGAAGAATTCTGATTATAATATATTGGTATTTGCCCGAAAGCATAATCAGATACAGACGAAACTTACCGAATTGAAAAATATAATTATTAAATATTATCCGGCAGAAAAAAGTAATAATAGTTTGAACTCCGTCTTGTTCGATATTTATTCTTGTGAACAAGATTTGGCATCACATTGTAATTTGGAAGATTTGTTGTTTGTTCCGGCTGTTGCTCAACTTGAAAAAAAATTCGAGGAAAATGAAAAGTAATGAAGCGATAAGAATTGTTATTGCTGAAAATTCTGTGATTATCCGGAATGGTATGACTGCGGTACTTAAACGTGTTCCGAATTTGAAGATACAGCCGATGGAGGTGTTGAGTACAGATGCTTTACAAGAGTTCATACGAATGCATACGCCGGATATACTTATTGTCAATCCCGTGTTTGACGGATATTTCGATTTGAATCGATTTAGAGAAAATCCTCGTACATCCCATATTAAATGTATTGCGTTACAAGGTGCTTTGTTGGATACGACTCTTTTGAATAAATATGATGGGGTTATTTCTATATTCGATGATATGGATACGATAACCGGGAAGATTCTTCAATTATTACAGAGAGATTCTGGAAATGAAGATATTGAAGAAGAATCTGAGTCACTCAGTTATCGGGAGAAAGAGATCGTGGTTTGTGTTGTTAAGGGAATGACTAACAAAGAAATTGCATCGAAATTGTGTTTGTCTATCCATACCGTTATTACTCATCGTCGTAATATTGTACGTAAATTGCAGATACATTCTCCTGCCGGACTGACGATTTATGCCATAGTAAATAAGTTGGTTGAGCTTGATGATGTGAAGAAATAAACAATTTTCCATGAAAATCCGTTTAATTAGGAGATGTTTCTATTTTTTGAGGAAGAGTAGTGGACTATTATCTGTCGATTGAAAACGTAAAAAAGACCTGAGAGGGTTATCTTATTGAAAAATTGTTTTTTTAGAACTGAGACATATCGTTGATTTTATTGTGACTAAACCTCTTCTTATTCAGTATTTTATGAATGAGAGATAAAATACCATAAATGTGGTATAGGATGAGTTTTTCTTAAAACCTACCTTTGCCAAATATGATATGATAATTGTTAAATGGAGAATGATATGGCAAGAATAGCTAAAAGTTTGACCGAATTGGTCGGGAATACACCATTATTGGAGTTTTCTAATTTTAATGCAAGCAAGAATTTGCGGGCGAGAGTAGTAGGTAAGCTGGAATATTTTAATCCTGCAGGTAGTGTGAAAGATCGAATTGCTTTGGCAATGATTGAGGATGCAGAGACACGTGGAGTCTTAAAACCGGGTGCTACGATTATAGAACCGACCAGTGGAAATACCGGAGTCGGATTGGCTTTTGTATCTTCTTCTAAAGGATATAACCTAATTCTCACAATGCCCGATACTATGAGTATTGAACGTAGAAACTTGCTCAAGGCATTGGGGGCTCAACTTGTACTGACTCCCGGAGCAGAAGGAATGAAGGGGGCTATTGCCAAAGCCGAATCTTTAAAGAATGAAATTCCCGGATCGATTATTCTGCAACAATTTGAGAATCCTGCTAATCCGGCTGTCCATCGAAGAACTACTGGAGAAGAAATTTGGAGGGATACTGATGGTAAAATCGATATATTTGTGGCTGGAGTAGGTACTGGAGGAACAATAAGCGGTGTCGGAGAAACATTGAAGAAGCATAATCCTGCGATAAAAATTGTTGCAGTAGAGCCTGCGGATTCTCCTGTCTTATCTGGAGGAGAACCCGGACCTCATAAAATACAGGGTATAGGAGCTGGGTTTATTCCCCGAACTTATAAAGGGGAAGTTGTTGATCTGATTATTCCAGTACAGAATGACGATGCTATACGTACTAGTAGAGAATTGGCAAAAAAAGAAGGACTTTTAGTCGGAATATCTTCCGGAGCAGCAGTTTATGCTGCATCTGAATTGGCGAAGCTTCCGGAGAATGCCAGGAAAACTATCGTTGCATTACTTCCTGATACCGGTGAACGTTATTTGTCCACAGTCCTTTATGCTTTTGAAGAATATCCTTTGGATTAAAAGGTAAATAACAGAGGCCTGCACGGGCCTGATTTGAGAATTTTTTATTGAGAAACTTAAAATGATTCTAAGGCTGTCTTTATGACAGCCTTATTTTTTATATGCAGTATTCTGCCATGTCGATTATTCCGGCACGAAAGGCATACCGGGTTGCTTCATGTATATTGTTAACGTTCAGTTTTCGGAATATATTTTTTTTGTGAGTAATAATGGTATGTACGCTTGATATGCGGATTGCCGCGATTTCTTTAACGGATTTTCCTTGTGCCACCAGTTTTAGTATTTCTATTTCTGTAGTAGTTAGTAAAGATTGTCCGATGATTCCTTGTTCTGTATTATTTTGCAGTTGATTTTTTGATTGGGCACACAAATATTGTTTATCGGAAATCGTATATTTTAAGGCATCAGAAATTTCTTGAAATGAGGAATTTTTGAATAAGACGCTGAATGCCTTGTCAGAATAAATGTTGCGGATAAATTCGGTAGTAAGTTCTTCCGAGAATAAGATCCATCGGACAGAGGGAAATCGTTCGTGTAAGTTTATCAACTCCTCGATTCTTGAAAAATCGAAAAGTGTATAATCTAAGATGATTATAGCTTGAGAATTTTTTTTAAGTAAATCGGGCAGTTCCTGTTTTGAATATATATGTATAATACGTTCGGAAAGATGTAATTCCCGTATTATGAAATTTAATCCGGCTCGTGTAATAGCTTGGTTATCGGCAAGTATATAATATTTTTGAGACATGCAGATTTAATAATGAGCATTCGGTTTATTCGAATTTTTCGTGATAAGCCTTTTCAAGTTGATTTAAAGCACGGTCGAGAATAGCTCGTGGACATGCGATATTCATACGCATAAAACCTTCTCCTTCTTTTCCGAACATGCTTCCGTCATTTAGGGCAAGATGGGCTTTGTCGACAAAAAAATCGACCAGATCTTTTTGTGACAAGCAAAGCTCTCTGCAATCTAAAAAAATTAAAAAAGAGGCTTGTGGAATTATTGCTTTTATACGGGGCATTTTTTCTTTTAGGTACTGTTCGGTATAAATTACATTCTCTTGAAGGTATTCCAATACTTGCGATAACCATTCTTCTCCGTAAGTATAGGCAGCTTCTACGCTCCTGAATGCAAATACATGTCCTTCGGTAAGATCGCTTCCTTCTGTGAATTTTTTGAATTTTTCTCGAAGGAATTCGTTTTTTATTATGCAGAATGAACTGGCGAGTCCTGCCATATTGAATGCTTTACTGGGTGACATGAAAACCAGCGAATTATCTGCGGCTTCTTTTGATACTGTAGCAAAAGGTATATGTTGATATGGCGGGAAAGTGAGATCGGCATGAATTTCATCAGAAAAAACTAATACATTGTTTTGGGCACAAATAGAAGCAATCCGTTTCAGTTCTTCCATATTCCACACTCGTCCGCCAGGATTGTGTGGGTTACAAAGAATAAAGACTTTACAGCCTTTTATCTGTTTTTCAAATTGTTCGAAATCGATTTGGTATTGTTCGTCTTTTAAGATTAACGGACAAAATACGACCTTACGGTTTTCATTTTCCGTAACTAAAAAGAACGGGTGATAAACAGGAGGCATTACCAATATTTTATCTTTCGGTGAAGTAAAACATTTTATTGCGAAAGCAAGTCCGGGGACGATACCCGGAGTGTAAGAGATCGATTTGCGTTCTATACTCCAATTATATCGTTTTTTCAGCCAATTGATAATTGCCGAATAATAAGAATCGGGCTTGCTCGTATAGCCTAAAATAGGGTGTTGACACCGTTTTTGTAATACTTCCATGATAAATGGAGGTGTCGCTAAGTCCATATCGGCTACCCAAAGCGGAATAAGATCATTTCTTCCCCATCGGGTAAGCAATGCTTCTTGTTTTATAGCATCAGTGTTATTTCTGTCTATTATTGTGTCGAAATTATATTTCATAATAGGGGCGGTTTTTAATATAGAGTCTTATTGTTTTTATTATGCAGAGACTTATTTTCTTAAAAAGAACTTTTGTACAGAACGTGTCTGCATAGACGATTCTCGGAAATTATATTCGGATGATCGAATTCTCCGATTTTTTGTAATCCGATTTTTTGCATGATACGTTCAGATCGTTTATTGATAGCAGCAGTGAAAGAGTATATCTCTTTAATATTTAAATTAATAAATCCATATTGAAGGCATGCTT
>NZ_CEWDCG010000089.1:0-11927 GCF_982436375.1 Coprobacter sp.
CCTTAAACAAACTCTGTAATTCTTTTTTTTGACTTGAGGACTAAGCTCGATCTATTCTCTTATTATTTTTAGAATCTGTAATCTACTTAAACAGAGGCCTGTTATTGATATTTATTCCGGTACGGAAGTTTTTTAAGGCAGCCTTCTTTATTTAAGGAAAAAATTCTTTAATCACTTGTTTTGTACGCAATATTCACCTAATTTTGCAATTTGTAAAAATGCGGTAAATCTACATAACATAAATAAATAACTTAAAACTTAGAATCCTATGTGGTTATTCAATTCTTCAATCGGGAGAAAGCTGGTCATGAGTCTGTCCGGGCTTTTCCTCATTTTGTTTTTAACCTTCCACTTAGCAATGAACTTTGTTGCGGTGTTCTCCGGGGAAGCCTACAACATGGTTTGTGAGTTCTTGGGAGCCAATTGGTACGCATTGGTCGGAACTCTTATCTTAGCTTTGGGTTTTGTTGTGCACATCATCTATGCATTCTGGCTTACGATTCAGAATCGTAAAGCCCGGGGGAATGACCGTTATGCTGTGATTGCCAAACCTAAACAGGTAGAATGGGCATCTCAAAACATGCTGGTGCTGGGTATTATCGTTGTTGTTTTCTTTATTCTGCATCTTGCTCAGTTTTGGTATAAAATGCAGTTTAATGAAATTGCAGGTTTAGATTTGGGCGTTGATCCTCACGATGGCTACCAATTGATTCTGGACACATTCAGCAATCCGTTGTTCGTTATTTTGTATTTGGTATGGTTCGTTGCTATCTGGTTTCATCTCACTCACGGTTTCTGGAGCGCTATTCAGACGATCGGATGGAATAATAACGTGTGGTTGACTCGTTGGAAAGCGATTTCGAATGTTTATGCAACGATCATTTGTGCAGGTTTTGCTTTTATTGCGATTTATTTCGGTTTTATCGCATAATCGGAAGAGACCTTTTGATAAAGATTTTATATTAATTCAAACGAAAACAAACAAATATGTCTCAAATAGATTCTAAAATCCCTGAAGGTCCGTTGGCCGAAAAGTGGAGTAATTATAAAGCTCACCAAAAACTGGTGAATCCCGCAAATAAGCGTCGTCTGGATGTTATTGTCGTAGGTACCGGTCTTGCCGGAGCTTCGGCTGCCGCCTCATTAGCTGAAATGGGATTTAACGTATTGAATTTCTGCATTCAGGATTCTCCCCGTCGTGCGCATTCAATTGCTGCACAAGGCGGTATTAATGCTGCGAAAAACTATCAGAATGACGGCGATAGCGTGTATCGTCTTTTCTATGATACGATCAAGGGTGGAGACTATCGTGCCCGTGAAGCGAATGTATATCGTTTGGCGGAGGTTTCTAACAATATTATCGATCAGTGTGTAGCTCAGGGTGTACCTTTTGCCCGTGAATATGGCGGTTTGTTGGATAACCGTTCTTTCGGTGGTGCTCAGGTATCCCGTACATTCTATGCTCGTGGTCAGACCGGTCAACAACTGTTATTGGGCGCATATTCCGCATTGAGCCGTCAGATCGGTAAAGGTAAAGTAAAAATGTTTACCCGTCATGAGATGTTGGACGTCGTGTTGGTAGATGGTCGTGCACGGGGTATCATTACCCGTAATTTGGTAACCGGTAAAATCGAACGTTATGCTGCACATGCTGTTGTCGTTGCAACAGGAGGATATGTAAATACATTCTTCTTGTCGACCAATGCAATGGCTTCTAACGGTTCTGCTGCATGGCAATGCTATAAAAAAGGAGCTTATTTTGCCAATCCTTGTATGGTACAGATCCATCCGACCTGTATTCCGGTGCATGGAGATTTCCAGTCGAAGCTGACTTTGATGTCCGAGTCTTTACGTAATGACGGACGTATTTGGGTACCGAAGAAGATAGAAGATGCGAAAGCTTTGCAGGCCGGGAAGAAACAAGGAAAAGATATTCCGGAAGAAGATCGCGATTATTACTTGGAACGTCGTTACCCTGCATTCGGAAACTTAGTTCCGCGTGACGTTGCTTCACGTGCCGCCAAGGAACGTTGTGATGCCGGTTTCGGTGTAAACAATACCGGATTGGCAGTGTTCCTCGATTTTTCCGATGCTATCAAGCGTTTAGGTAAAGAAGTGGTAAAACAGAAGTACGGTAACTTATTCGATATGTATGAAGAAATTACAGATGAGAACCCGTATGAAACTCCGATGATGATTTACCCGGCATTGCATTATTCAATGGGTGGTTTATGGGTAGATTATGAGTTGCAGACCTCTATTCCGGGCCTATTTGCAATCGGAGAGGCAAACTTCTCAGATCATGGGGCTAACCGTTTGGGAGCTTCTGCTTTGATGCAAGGTCTTGCTGACGGCTATTTTGTATTGCCTTATACAATCCAAAATTATCTTGCCGACCAGATTCAAGTGCCTCGTTTCAGTACCGATCTGCCCGAATTTAAAGAAGCAGAAAAGAATATCGAAGCTCGTATTACCAAATTGATGAGCATAAAAGGAAAAGAATCGGTAGATTCTTTACATAAGCGTTTAGGTCATATAATGTGGGAACATATCGGTATGGCTCGTGATGAAAAAGGTTTGAAAGAAGCAATCGAGATGTTGAAAGATCTGAAGAAAGAATTCTGGAGTAATGTATTTATTCCGGGTTCGGGCAATGATCAGAACATCGAACTGGAAAAAGCATTGAGACTTGCCGATTTTATCGAAATCGGTACATTGATGGCTCATGATGCTTTGGATCGTGCAGAATCTTGTGGTGGTCACTTCCGTGTAGAACACCAGACTGAAGAGGGTGAGGCATTGCGTCATGATGATAAATTCTCTTATGTTTCTTGTTGGGAATATCAGGGAGAAGATAAAGACCCTGTAATGCTGAAAGAAATGTTGAATTATGAATTTGTCGTTCCTCAAACCCGTAACTATAAAAAGTAATAATCAGTAACAAAGAATTATCATGGACAAAAATATAAATGTAACCCTTAAGGTTTGGCGTCAGAAAGGTCCGAAAGAAAAAGGCCGTTTTGAAACTTACCAACTGAATAATATTTTTCAGGGTGCTTCTTTCTTGGAAATGCTGGATATTCTGAACGAACAGTTGATAAAAGAAGGTAAAGACCCTGTCGTTTTCGATCATGACTGCCGTGAAGGTATTTGCGGTATGTGTTCGTTGTATATCAACGGTCATCCTCACGGAGCTGCGACCGGTGCTACTACTTGTCAGTTATATATGCGCCGTTTTAATGATGGCGATACGATCACCATCGAGCCGTGGCGTTCGGCAGGTTTCCCTATTATCCGTGACCTGATGGTAGATCGTTCGGCTTATGATAAAATCATTCAAGCAGGAGGATTCGTTTCGGTAAATACCGGTGGCGTTCCCGATGCCAATGCGATAGCCATACCTAAAGAAGATGCCGATTTGGCAATGGATGCAGCCGCATGTATCGGTTGCGGAGCTTGTGCAGCCGCATGTAAGAACGGGTCGGCCATGTTGTTCGTTTCGGCTAAAGTAAGCCAGTTGGCGTTACTGCCGCAAGGACGGGTCGAAGCTACCCGCCGGGCAAAGGCAATGGTTGCTAAGATGGATGAGCTCGGTTTTGGAAATTGTACCAATACCGGAGCTTGTGAAGCCGAATGTCCTAAAAATATCTCTATTTCGAACATTGCACGTTTGAATCGGGAATTTATCTCGGCTAAGTTAAAAGATTGATAACATCATTGGATTGATTATTTTATGGAACGGGATTTAGTTATGCTAAATCCCGTTTTTATTATCTGCTTTTTCTGTTTTTGCACGTTTTATATCTTTATCAAAACAAAAAGCAATTCTCGAAATATTTGAGCCGAATTTGAACTCTTTATGAATAGATTACCGTATGCGGCTAATAGCGTTTCTGTATCGAGTTATTTCTTTTGTTTCGTGATCCTCAGTAGCGCTTCCCGAAGATTTTCATCTTTTTTGAGATTCAATTTGTTGCGTATGTGAGAACGTGTGCTGGTTATATTAGATACCGATTTGCCCGTTATCGCACTGATTGCCGAAATATTTTTGTTATCAAGTATCAACTCACACATCAAGAGTTCCGAAGGTGTCAATGTATCGGCATATTGTTTTAAACGTTCGATATTTTGTTCATTATTTTGTATCATCCTTCTTACACCGGACTCGATCTTTTCCCAGGTTTCTTTTCCAAGCAATTCAAGCACCTCCTCGGTCTGGGACATAGTCAACCCTTTGGATTTCATGATTTCGATAAAACGAAATACTTGCTGTTTGTCCATATTTAAAAATCCGAGAATTGTTTTTTGCTCTATCTCGTATCTGATATTTTCTTTCTGCATATTCGATATGTTTTGAGTCAGATGCCGGTTCATTAATGATACGACTACAAAGGCAACGAATATAGGGAGTGCGACTTCGATAAGGGTCTCATTTTGGGTTCTATATATACAATATGTGTATGTTAAGGCAGAAATGAAAGTGATTATTGACGGAATGTAAGGGATATAGGATATAACCATAAATATAAGTAACAGTCCTATTAATGTGATGTTACCTAATATTAAAGATATGGAGAATGGAGTATTTTTGATTGCCATAACTATACACTCTACACCTATTGGCGGAATTAAATTATAAAAGATTTATGTTTAAAAAGTTGTGCATATTGTTGATATTTAGTAAATTAAAGGTGAACAAACTTTTAATAGACAAATATCGTATGCACAACTTATATGCAATATTCGCAAAATTACTGAACATATGCAAGCAAATTGCCGGCAATTTAGTCAATGAATCTGGGAATGTGCCAAGACGAGGATTCGTTCCTAAATTCTCAGACCTTGAAGTAGTGGCTTTGAACATGGCATCAGAGGCTGTTGGTATTGACAGTGAGTCGCTGTTGTTTGCAAAGCTACAGGAATATAGGGTTGAAATACCCAACCTAATTTCCCGCCGACAATACAATGACAGGCGTAAAATAACTTCCTCCCTATGTAATGCAATCCGAGAAAGAATGGTTTCTAAAATGGATGGTGGTGAAGACTATTTCTGTATTGATTCGAAACCGATAGAAGTATGTCGTATTGCCCGTTCTAAACGTTGCAGTATGGGAAAGAAGGATTTTAGTAAAGCACCTGGGGTAGGCTACTGCGCATCACAAAGCATGTATTATTATGGGTATAAACTCCATGCAGTCTGTGGGTTAAGTGGTGTCATCCATTCCTTTGACCTCACTAAGGCAAGTGTGCATGACATTCATTACCTGAAGGATGTGAAAGTGGATTATAGTAATTGTACAGTCATAGGGGACAGAGGATATATAAGTGCCCAAGTGCAATTGGATCTGTTTGAAACTGCCAATATCAGATTGGAGGTACCATACAGATGTAATCAAAAAGAATGGAAGCCAACATTCCCAGCTTTTGCCAAAGCGAGAAAAAGAATTGAAACCCTATTCTCGCAATTGTGTGACCAGTTTATGATTATAAGGAATTATGCGAAAGATACAGATGGATTGTTTGCCCGGATTATCGGGAAGATTAGCGCACTTACAATCCTCCAATATATTAACTACAAAAATGAAAAGCCTATTGGCAGAATTAAATATGCGCTATTTTAATTCCGCCAACAGGTATGATCTTTTATCTTTAGAATAATTCCGACTCATGAAAAAAATCGCCATATCGTTTATCTTCTTTATAATGCTCGGATGCAGCAGCGTACCGCTGACCGGTCGAAGACAACTCAATCTTGTCTCTGATCAAGAGGTTCTTGCATTAAGTAATCAAAGTTTCTCGGATTACATGAAAACGGCAAAAGTGTCAACAGACTATATGAAGACACTACAAGTCGCACGTGTCGGACAACGCATTGCAAATGCCGTCATGAGTTTCTTGCGAAACAACGGTATGACTGCCGATGCAGCTTCTTATAATTGGCAATTTGTACTGGTTAACGATAATACACCGAATGCTTTTTGCATGCCCGGAGGGAAAGTGGTTGTAAATACCGGCATACTTCCGTACACTCTCGATGATGACGGATTGGCTGTCGTTCTCGGACATGAGATCGCTCATGCCGTCGCCAAACACAGCAGTGAACGAATCAGCCAGCAAATGCTCGTTCAATATGGCGGAGTAGCGTTAAACACCCTGATGCAAAACAAGTCGGATGCAGCGCAAGCTTTGGCAAATCAAATATATGGTGTCGGGACACAAGTAGGTGTCATGCTGCCCTACTCCCGTAAGCAAGAATCCGAGAGCGACCGTATGGGTCTCATTTTTATGGCAATGGCCGGCTATAATCCCGAGAAAGCGCCTGCATTCTGGGAAAGAATGGCAACTCAAGGATCTTCCACCCCCGAATTTTTAAGCACCCATCCGTCTGATGCCTCTCGAATAGCAAATTTAAAGAAATTAGTTCCCGAAGCTATGAAATACAAAAAATAAAAAATTCAGTTCGATAAAAGACTCATGCAAATAAGAAAAATGAAAGCAAAAGACATCGAAGATGTCATGCAACTATGGTTATACACCAACCTGAAAGCGCACGCTTTCATTCCTGAATACTATTGGTACGAGAATTTCAACGAAGTAAAATCGGCACTATCCGAGGCCGAAATATATGTTGCAGACCAAAATAAAAAGGTTATAGGATTCATCGGTCTTATCGATAACTATATTGCAGGAATTTTCGTTTCCGAACACATGCAATTGCACGGTATAGGGAAACAACTGCTAAGTATTGCAAAAAAGCGACACCCGGTCTTACAATTGCATGTTTATAAAAAGAATCTAAAAGCTATCGGATTTTATCAAAAACAAGACTTCAAAATTATAAAATCCGAAATCGACACGCATACCGGAGAAGAAGAACTTTTCATGGAATGGAAAAATAGGCCGTTTTGAGATCAAGAGTCCGGACGGATTTTATGACAAAAAAAATCAACAGCCAAACAAAAAAATTCTCTAATCCCAAGTAGCTTTTCTATATCATTTTTCCAAAAACCATACACATTCGATTTTCATTTCAATTTAAGAGTCGCACGACTTCCCCCGACAAGACCATTTGCATTTTTTCGCAAAAATATTCAATCACACAACTCATACAACAGAATATTTTTTGTATAAAACGACAAAATGATGAATTTATTCAAAAAAAATTCAAGTTTTATGCAATAATAAAACATTTATTCTTACATTTGCATCTGAATATAGCATAATTATACAAAGAAATAAATTATTGCTTTCAATATAGAGACTATTTCAAATTTTATCAGATACTGTTCCGAGACTTATTTCGGTGCATTTTGTGTTTTCTAAAAACATAAAAACACGATAAGAAACGAAATACGAATCTTGAATACAGACAAAATAAAAGGAAAGGAACTTTAAAACTTTCAAAAAAGGAATAATCTTATGAAAAATAAAGTCGATAGGCTACAGGCTATTAAAGAAATTATTATTTCACACAAAATCAGTAGTCAGGAAGATTTACTAAAGCAACTCACGGAAAGAGGTTTCGACCTCACTCAAGCGACCCTTTCCAGAGATTTAAAACAACTGCAAATCGCTAAAGTCGCAGGCAAAGACGGAGGTTACCTTTACGTTATGCCCGAAATCGCAGGAATCGGCAGATTGGCCAATGCAAAAAATCAACAACACTATGCAGGCCCGGTATCCGGTTTTCTTTCTATCGAATTCTCCGGACAATTGGCGGTTATTAAAACACGTCCGGGTTATGCTAGCGGAATAGCTTGGGACATAGACACTCACTCTGCTGAAGAAATATTGGGAACAATTGCCGGAGACGATACGATATTGTTAATCTTACGCGAAGGAATTACCCGACCACAAGTATTAGAAACTCTAAAAACCATAATACCTTCTATCGACGGAGAATAAAAGAGATATTATATTAACATATTAAAATGACCCGATGCGCCTGTTTATTCTACTTAAAAACAGACCAAAGAACAAAAGAAAATGGAAGATACAATTGAAGTAATTGTAGCAAGCGAAAAGCACTTGTCGTATGTAGAAACAATTCTCGATACAATCGAGAAAGCAGCAAAAGTCAGAGGTACCGGAATCGCAAAACGGTCACCGGAATACGTAAAACAAAAAATGCTTGAAGGGAAAGCCATTATCGCCCTCGACGGAGATAAATTTGCGGGGTTTTGCTATATCGAAAGCTGGAGTAACAAACAGTTTGTAGCCAATTCAGGGCTTATCGTCGTAGAGGCATATCGAGGACACGGACTGGCCAAACGGATCAAAAGAAAAGCATTCGAACTTTCCCGATCCCGTTTTCCGGATGCAAAAATTTTCGGACTTACAACCGGACTGGCAGTAATGAAAATCAACTCAGAATTAGGATATCGTCCGGTAACATTCTCCGAACTTACAGATGACGAAGCTTTTTGGAAAGGATGCCAAAGCTGTGTAAACTATGACATATTGCAACGGACAAACCGCAGAATGTGCCTGTGTACGGGAATGCTCTTCGACCCGCATGCCGAAGAACACCATTCTGAAAATAAATAATTACATTTAATATAAATACTCTCGATATGAAAAAAGAAAAAGTTGTTTTAGCATTCAGCGGAGGATTAGACACATCTTTCTGCGCAAAATATCTGACAGAAGACTGCGGCTACGAACTATATACGGCAATCGCAAATACCGGAGGGTTCAGTAAAGAAGAACTGAAATCGATAGAAGAACGCGCCTACAAATTGGGAGCGACCGAACATGCCTCTCTCGATATAACACAAGAATATTACGATAAAAGTATCAAATACATGATATTCGGAAATGTTCTCAGAAACGGAACATATCCTATCTCCGTCAGTTCGGAACGTATTTTTCAGGCAATCGCCATTATCAATTACGCCAAAAAGATCGGAGCAGATTATGTCGCTCACGGTAGTACCGGTGCAGGAAACGATCAAGTTCGCTTCGACCTTACGTTCCAAATATTAGCTCCTGAAATAAAAATACTTACGCCGACACGAGACATGACTCTCACCCGCGAATATGAAATAGATTATCTGAAAAAACACGGATATGAAGCCGACTTCAAAAAAATGGAATATTCCATCAACAAAGGATTATGGGGAACGAGTATCGGAGGAAAAGAGACGTTGAAAAGTAACCAGACTCTTCCCGAATCGGCATATCCCTGCCAAATGATTGCAAAAGGCGAAGAAACTTTAACAATAGATTTCAAAGAAGGAGAAATCGCTGCAGTCAACGGAGAAAAATATGATGACAAAGTCGCGGCAATACAAGCTATCGAAAAAATTACTGAAAAATACGCAATCGGGCGAGATATGCACATCGGCGATACGATCATAGGTATCAAAGGACGTGTAGGTTTCGAAGCTGCAGCTCCGATGGTAATCATCAACGCCCACAAAATGCTCGAGAAACATACTCTTACCAAATGGCAGCAATACTGGAAAGATCAAATCGGGACATGGTACGGGATGTTTTTGCATGAAGCCCAATACCTCGATCCTGTAATGCGGGATATGGAAGCTTTTCTACAAAGCTCCCAACAAAATGTCACCGGCCGAGTTATCATCGACCTGAAACCGTACCGCTATGTCTTGGTAGGTGTCGAAAGCGACTTCGATCTCATGAAATCCGATTTCGGGGAATATGGAGAAGTAAACAAGGCATGGACAGCTGATGACGTAAAAGGATTCACCAAAATCTTGGGTAACCAAATGAAAATTTACCATTCGGTATTGAACAAAAACAAAAAGTAAATTTTTAATAAACCAAAAGCAGAAAAGGATTTATCTTTTTCTGCTTTATTCCAATAATATAATATGATAAAAGCAGGAATTATAGGCGGAGCAGGCTACACAGCCGGAGAATTAATTCGTTTATTGATAAATCATCCGGACGTTGAGATCGAGTTTGTCAACAGCAGCAGTAATGCCGGGAATAAAATTACGGATGTTCATTCAGGACTTTTCGGCGAAACAAACCTGACTTTTACCGCCGAGCTTCTATTGGATCAAATCGATGTGTTATTTTTCTGTACAGCACACGGAGACACAAAAAAATTCATGGAAACTCATTCCTTTCCCGAAAAATTAAAAATAATAGATCTCTCTATGGATTTCCGGATAGAATCTCCCGAACATGATTTTATCTACGGTCTTCCTGAACTAAACCGTAAACGAATAATCCGGTGCAATCGAGTTGCCAATCCGGGATGTTTCGCTACCGCCATACAACTGGCTCTGCTCCCACTGGCAAAAAACCTGCTGCTTAACAATCCTGTACATATCCATGCGATAACCGGATCGACAGGTGCCGGACAAAAACCTTCGGCAACATCTCATTTCAGTTGGAGAAATGACAATATCTCCATCTATAAACCTTTTACACATCAACATCTGGCAGAAATAAAACAAAGTCTGAGACAACTTCAAAACAGTTTTGATACCGACTTGAATTTCATTCCGGTACGGGGAAATTTCTCAAGGGGAATTTTCGCCACTCTTTACACGGACTGCCCGGTAGAACTCGATGAAATAAAACGAATTTACGAAGAGTATTACGACGATCATTCTTTCGTGTTCATCAGCGACAAGAATCCCGATCTGAAACAAGTCGTAAATACAAACAAATGTTTACTTTATTTAGAAAAATTCGGGAATAAATTGCTGATTACCTCTTTGATCGACAACCTTCTGAAAGGCGCATCCGGACAAGCGGTTCACAATATGAATTTACTTTTCGGTCTGGAAGAAACCGTCGGTCTGAAACTCAAACCTTCGGCATTTTAACATAATAAAAAATTCACTATGAAACTATTCGATGTTTATCCTCTTTTCGATATAGAAATAGTCAAGGGAAAAGGTTGTTATACATATGATTCGAAAGGAAACGAATACCTCGACTTGTATGGCGGACATGCTGTAATCTCGGTGGGGCACACCCATCCCTATTACACTCAAAAACTTACCGAACAGGCACAAAAACTTATATTTTATTCAAACTCGGTAATCAACAGTTTGCAAATAGAACTGGCAGATAAATTGGGAAAACAATCAGGATACGACGATTATTCGCTATTTCTGATTAACTCCGGAGCAGAAGCGAACGAAAATGCTCTCAAACTTGCCTCTTTCCACACAGGAAAAAAGAAAGTCATCGCTTTCAAAAAAGCTTTCCACGGACGTACGTCGGCAGCGGTAAAAGTAACGGACAACCCTAAAATCGTTGCACCTATCAACGATACATTCGAAGTCAGTTACCTGAACCTAAATGACATCGACTCCGTAAAAACAGAAATAGCCAAAGGCGATGTGTGTGCGGTTATTATCGAAGGAATACAAGGAATCGGAGGAATACAAGTTCCCAAAATCGATTTCATGCAACAACTCCGGGAAGTATGTACTCAAAACAGTGTAGTCCTTATTCTTGACGAAATACAATCGGGATACGGACGAAGTGGTAAATTTTTCGCACATCAATATGCCGGAATAAAAGCCGATCTCATAACTATGGCAAAAGGGATGGGAAACGGTTTCCCGATCGGCGGCGTACTGATAAGCCCCATGTTCACTCCGGCATACGGGATGTTGGGAACGACTTTCGGAGGAAATCATCTCGGTTGTGCCGCCGCAATAGCCGTACTCGATATTATGAAAAAAGAAAATTTAGTAGAAAATGCGGCCAATACAGGTAACTACCTGATCAATGAATTAAAAAAGATTCCTCAGATCAAAGAAGTACGAGGAGAAGGACTCATGATAGGCCTTGAATTTGATCAACCGGTAAAAGAGATCAGAAGCAAACTGTTATTTGAACAGAAAGTATTTACAGGGGTTTCAGGTACAAATGTAATACGACTGCTGCCCCCACTGGTACTCACAACCGATCAAGCCGACATATTTATAGAA
>NZ_CEWDCG010000090.1:0-11611 GCF_982436375.1 Coprobacter sp.
ATATTAAATGCTGTGTTTCTCATTTACCGGAAATTCTATTTACATGACACCTTTTAATATTTCCAAAGATAATAATTTTTCGAGAAAGGATATGTTCTTTAGTAATTATCTGAATAAAAATTTAGAATCCATTTAACATTTTATTAGGATTTTCCCGTACAACCATCTACCTCGTTTTACAAAAAACCGTTCAAAAATAATATATCAATATTACCCTGAACGGTCACAAAAATTTTACATATCAGCCTTCCCCTTACTTAACAGACTCCTTTGCCTGCATAAACTCTTTTTTAAGGGTATCGATAGTTTCTCGTACACTCACAATCTTCTGCGACAGAAATGCGTTTGCCCCAGCAAAAGCATATCCTTTTTGCATATTACCCTTTGCTGCATTATAAAGTGCTTTTATTATACAATAAGGACTTTTAGTATAGTCACATGTTTTGATACAATGAAACGCACAACGTCGAGGCTTTTCACTTCCTGATTTTACTTTTCGAGTGAACTCTCCCGATATTGCACGCCCCGGCATTCCTACCGGGCTGGTAATAATTTCAATATCACTTTGTCCGGCATCGATATATGCTTGTTTGAAAACTGGAGAAGCATCGCACTCTTCTGTCGTCACGAATTTACTCCCCAACTGAACTCCGGTAGCTCCCAACTGCATAAGGCGATAAATATCCTCTCCCGTGTAAAGCCCTCCGGCAGCAATAACCGGAATTTTACAGTGTCCAGATTTTTCATAGGCTTTTATCACCTCGATAACTTCCGGAACAATATGTTCCAGCGAAAAATGTTCATCTTCAATTTGATCGTTTTTATATCCCAAATGTCCCCCGGCTTTAGGACCTTCTACAACAATTGCATCCGGCAGATAATCATAATTATTTCTCCACTTCTCACAAATCAGTTTCGCAGCTCGTGACGAAGAAACAATAGGTACCAACTTTGTTTTACTTTCTTTTTCCAAATAAGAAGGCAAATCTAACGGCAAACCAGCACCGGAAAATATGATGTCGGCCTTTTCAGAAATAGCAGTCTTCACCATATCCGAAAAATTACTTAATGCTACCATAATATTGACACCTATCACTCCATTAGTCTTTTCTTTAGCTTTACGAAGCTCTTCTCTTAACCCTAAAATACTGTTTTTTAAATAATCAGTCGACAATTTAGGATATAACAAACCGAGCCCGGCACAAGAGATTACACCTACTCCACCTTCATTAGCTACTGCTGAGGCTAAACCGGATAAGGAAATTCCTACTCCCATACCCCCTTGAATTACAGGTAAATCTATCTTTAGATTTCCCATATAAAAAGATTTCATAATAAATACTTTCTTTTGATAATACTGTGTTTAAAACAAGAAAAGTTTATGTAGCCTACGTTTGCCAGAAAAGCTCAATATGTAGTATAATGAGAACTCACTCAGAAAATGAAGATTAAAATAAACTTATTTCATTGATGCGTCAAAGAACGGCATTTATTTTGAAAGAAGAAGCATATTTTTATTATAAATAGTCGGTAAAGACAACTATTTATACTACCTCCTTATTCTTTAACATAAAATATCACAAAAGACATTGAATATATCATTTCATTATATACACTTTATTAACCCTAAATTCGTTTATATCCCATCCAAGTCGCTTTACGCCACAAATACTCAAACGGACCTTGTTTATGCTTACTCAACCACCAACGACTAAACAATAATTGAAATATAAAAATAGCGGCACCTATCAATAATGTTGCAACAGCTCCAGTACTTCTATACAAACATAATCCATAACCATAATAAATCGCTACCCCAATAATAGACTGCGTAATATAATTTGTCAGGCTCATTCGGCCATAGGGTATTATAAAATTTTGCCATTTATAGCCCGATTCTTTCTTAAACCATAACAATGTAAATGCCGATATAAGAATTGCCATAAAAACGAAATTTGACAAAGACTGAATTATAATAGTATAAGGAATCTTCCCTGAAGAATTCTCTATATAATCCGGAACAAAAATTCTTAGACAATATAATGGAATAAACATAACAATTCCCGACTTCAAAATCCGATGCCATACACGACAAGAAACATCGCTTTTCTCGAAATATCGTCTGCGCCCCAACAGCATCCCGAGCATGAATAATCCTGCAGTTTGGAACAATCGACCGGCTTCTACCTGCCAGATATTACTGTACAGTTGTCCTGTCCAGATATTCGAACAAAGGACTCCCCAAAAAGTTCCCTGACTTGTAACTTGTCCCGATAAGATAGCATAAGGAACATATCTATTCGTAATTGCATAATCAGGATTAAATGCGGTATACAACAAACGTCCCCACTCATAAGGTTGTAAAAGAAGAAATACCGCAATAACTAAAACATTCTTATCGCTCAATTTACACACAGGTATCAATACAAGACCGACTACTGCATAAAGCAAAAGAATATCGCCATTATAAAACAATGCATGAAATTGTGAAAACAAGAATAAAAGGAACATTCTCCATGCAAAACGCCCCCGAAAATCAATTCCTTTTTTCCGGGCGTTACTAAACTGAATATAGAAACTAAAACCGAATAATAACGAAAATGTAGCATATGCCTTCCCCGCAAACAAGAAAAAAATCATATCCCAGAAAAACTTATCTATAGATTGCAACCATTCGGGATAAAAATCTGGAATAAAATATAAATTATAATGTTCCAGATTATGTAACAATACAATTGCCAACAATGCAAATCCCCGCAGAGAATCTACTACTTTCAATCGCTCAGAGGGTTTAAGAATAGGAGTGTTCATGGTTACTTTTAACGGTTGAGAATATTTGAACGGTAATCTGAATAATTTTTACTCTTTAACCATATTCATTATTTTATAATTAGGCAAGGCATAATCTTTAAAGCACATTTCATATACCAATTTGAGCCAGATTACAACACAAGGTAATGCTTTTAACGCATAAGGCGTTATATAATGTTTGCGTAAATAAGCCGGAAAAAGATCTGAAGGAGACATACTGGTCAGAATAAATGCAAAAACCATCAAGACAACATCTGTTCGACTTCTCTTCCAAGGCGCTGCTACATACCAAATAGCTACCCCCATAAACGCTATAATATAAGTACTAGACTCGCTACCCGTGCTAAAAAGAACAACAAACATCAGAACTGATGCCAATAAAGTCAATCGAAAAGCTGGATTTTGGTATTGTTTTATCCGCAAATAAGGTAATCCGAATAACAACAAACCTGCGCATATCGGATATAAATCGGAATATGTCGCTATACCGGATATTTTTCGGATCATTCCCAATAATGATATATTCTGCATCAAAGCGAACTGATTATCTTGATTTTTAGCAGATAATCTGACAAACCATTCTACATATTGATTCAATACATAATCAGTGCCCCATACCCACATCGGCAATATCAAAAGAAAAACGGACCAACCGATAAAAGAAATGATAAACTTAAACTTATGACGGGAGAAAAAGAAAAACGCCAACCCGACGACTCCGTACAGCTTTATGAATAATCCGATAACGATAAGCAAAGTCGCCCAAATATCTTTCTCTTTTTCTATCAAAGCAAACGATAATATAATAATAGCGGCAATGCCGATATTAAACTGAGACATAAACAATGCCGTCAACAGCTCATGAGCACAAAACCAATATATAAATATCAATTTTTTCTTTTCAAGCGGTAAAGTACGAGTCGCAACATATAACGAAAATGACAAAAACAATAACCAACTGAGTAAACCTAACCATACTGGTGTAAATGCGAACGGAGCGACAAATAATGTAAAAAAAGGACCATAATGATTGTGATCGAAATATTCTGCAGGATATTCTGCATACAAAGACAAACGTGAAAGAGCATGCCAAAATGTTTGCCGGAAAATCATAAAATTATTGTATGAATGATGGAAATATTTCATCACCCATGCTATCACCGCCAACAACATCCACAATCCGAAAACTGTCCGGTAATCACTAAAAAAAGGCTTACGAATAAATATATTGAACTTTCTGATCAAATTTTGCATAATAAATTCGGGAATTGGAATATAGAATTTGCCACAAATATAAATATATATACACATATTTCTGAATGATACGTTAAAAAAAAGAGAAATAAAAATCTTTCAGGATGCTACAAGTGTTCTACCCCTATAAACTTAGAACTCAACAAATATGTTAGAACATTTATCGAAAGCTCGTTTTATAAAAGAAATAGCTGATTTTACTCACGGCTCAGAATGGATATACAGAGGTATAAATCCTGCCGTCATTGTTTTCCACGACTCGGTTCATCTATACGAAAAAGGTATTCGGGACGTTTACGATCCCTTAAAAAAACTATTTCCTCAAGTTAATTTCTATCAAGTATTGATCGACCGAGACCCTCAAATAGCACAAATATACGATATTCAAACATCTCCGACAACCATGTTCATCCCCCTAACCGGGAAACCGCTCTTTATCCCGGGATTCTTGACTCCGGAAGAAGCTAAAGAAAAAACAGAGTTTTTAATTGAAGGTAGAACAAAACAAATAATAAAAAATGACTGCATCTGACAAACTCGATACTACCGAACGAAGGGAACTCAACAATTCAGAGTTCGGCCTTCCGCAACAACGAGCTTTCCCTATGCCCGATGCTGCTCACGTAAGAGCAGCTGAAGCTTATTTTAGATATGCTCCCGACACAGAAAAAGCGGAACTTGCACGAAATATTTTACTTAAAGCCGAACAATTCGGAGTAACAATTAATAGCCCGATAATTTTAGAATGGGCAAAAAAATAAAAGTTTTGTCAAAAAGAAACCAAGGGATTTACCAAACAAAATATTCCGGAAATTATCATTAGTTTCCAGGACATATACTTTTTTCTATAATTTTCTTTTCTCATTCAACCAATATCGTATTCGTTCTTTTAATATCGCTGAAAAAATAGGCTTGCTGATATAATCATCACATCCGGCTTCGAGAATCCGGTTTCTGTCCTGATCAAAAGCAAAAGCCGTAACTGCAATTATCGGAGTCTTTACTCCTTTATCGCGCAATCTAAATGTAGCTTCTATACCATCCATTTCCGGCATACGTATATCCATAAGAATTACATCCGGATTATATACCTCTTCAAGTTTTATCACCTCAATTCCACTTGTAGCTCGGATAATCTCATATTCTTTCTTCAAAATAACGGAAATCAATAAAAAATTACTATCCGTATCTTCTGCAACCAAAATTAAAGGTTTTCTATTTTCTTTCTGTAACACTCCTTCCGACAGAGCATGTTTCGATTCTTCACACATATCACCAGAAATAAAATTTTCATTCAGCGGATAAGTAAACCAAAATCGAGAACCGATTCCCGGATTCGACTCTACCCCTATTCTTCCGCCCATTTGCTCGACCAAACTTTTACAGATAGAAAGACCGAGTCCCGTCCCATGAACAAAATTATCAAGTTTTATAAAACGATCAAAAATAGTACCGAGTTTATCAGGTTCGATTCCAACTCCCGTATCACTGACATAAAATTCCAATTCTTTATCATGCACCCTATAGCCCACACGTATAAATCCTTTTTTGGTAAATTTGATCGCATTATTCACAAAGTTAGTAATAATCTGATTTATACGATTTTTATCTCCGGGAATTATAGGATCGACAGACGGTTTTTCAAAAAGAAGATGCACATCAGGAGAAACTTTCATTTGCAATGAACGAACAATTTCCTCGCATAAAAGATTGACATTTACCTGCCCTATAACAAAATCGAATGTACCGGCCTCTATCTTCGATATATCAAGAATATCAGAAATTAATTGCAGTAACAATTCATTATTCTCTTTCACGATATTCAGAAACTCCTGTTTTTCTTCCGAAGAATTAGTATTCATCAATAGCTCCGAAAAACCGACTATCGCATTAAGTGGAGTTCGTATCTCGTGACTCATATTTGCCAAAAAAGCAGATTTCAGACGGCCACTTTCTTCTGCCTTATCCCGGGCTTCTATCAGTTTACGCTCAGTTTCCTTAAGCTCCGTAATATCGTAATTAACACAGATAAGCTCCAACTTACCGGGAGTATTATTCATTACATCACGAATAACATTTACCCGTGTCCACTTCCATCCGTTCCCGTTACGAATACGAAGTTCTTTACTAAAACTGTCTATCTCATTATTCTTCAACTGTACGGTATAATCAAACAATGCCTGACGATCTTCCTCATGAACATGACGATAAACACCAATTATCTGATCCAGAGGTGTAGAGTCTTCTTCTCCCAAATTATTAAACCATTGAGTAATTCCATAACCTGTACGGGAAATCACGTCAAATTTACAATATCCTATTTTCCCAAACCTGCTGATCAACGAAAACGACGATTCAAATTCCGCAATACGGTTATAAGCCTTATTTATCTCGGTATTATCGATATTAATAAATAAGTAATTAGAAAAATTTCCCCGATTATCATACAAAATACTCACTTTCGTATAAAGATCAATGTATCCTTTTTTATTTGTCGGATAATAATTCTTAACGGCTTTAAACGGATAATTAAAGCGAAAAGAAACCGATTCTTGATGTTTTAGTTTATTTTTAATCGCATCAGAAATATTTGGATTTTCAAAAATATTGATTCCCAAAGCCGACTGTTTACTTTTTAACCCGAAAATATTGATATCCGTGTTATTCATATCGATTAAATAACCGTTCTCGTCATACAATTCTATTCCCACAGGAATATTCATATAAATATTATGCAGAATTTTCGCACTCCGATCAAGCGCTTCATGTGCTTTTACACTTTCGGTAATATCGCTAAACAAAACTACTGCAACACCCGGTTCAGGAGAATACAAAATATTATGTCCTATTTTCCCTGTTCGGGGAAATGTTATATCTATCTCTGCATGCTCATTCAAATTATCAAAACTCGACAATTTTTTTACTAAACGAGAAAACGAAATAACATCAAGCTCTGAAGCTAACATTCCTATCTCTTCCTTTTTCAATCCGGAAATTTCAAGTGCCGCCTCATTTGCATCAACGAGCCTATAATCTACAACATTCTTCTGATCGTCATTTATCAACTCCATTCTGACATAACCTATTGGCATGTGCTTATACAAGTTTTTCAAATAAAGTCGTTCCATATCCGCTTTCTTTTCTGATATCCGAAACGCCAAACATAAACTGACAATATTTGCAATCGAGGTAAACCATTGATAATCTTCATTACTCCAATCCCGATAAACATCGATCATATCGATTTCCATAAATCCCCACACACTATCATCAGTAACCATCGGAACAGCCATCAATGACTTTATATTTCGAGCCCCAAGTCTCTTTTTTTCCAAAACAGCTTCTTCGGGAAGTTCATCTAAATTGAATAATACGATAGGCTTCATACTCATAATCTGCTGAGTCCACCAAGGCATACTATCAACAGGAAGCTTACGTATACTCCGATTTTTTCCTTCCATACTTTCCCTAACCGACTCCGAAAGAATATTCAATACTCCATTTTCCCAATCATATGAGGCTATATACACATATCCTCCCTTAAATTGATACAAAATATCTTCTAATATCTTATCAATAGCCCCCGTTACATTATCTGATCTAAAAAATTGCAACAATAAACGGGAAATTGAATTTTGCTGATATAATAGATTATTCACACGTTCCAATGACAATCCCCGATCTTTTATATCCTCAAGATTATCAATACATTGCAAAAAACCGAAAGCACACAAATGTCCGTCTTCATTCAAACTCTTTTCTCCTAATTTTGAATGCACCCATATAACTCCATACTTAGAATAAACAGGGAAAGACTGCTCATACACATCTTGCAATAAAATAGAAGAAAATTCATTCTTAATGCGTTCCCGAAAATCTTCCCTTATTAAAAGTTTAAAATCTTCAAAACCGATCGTATCGGATTGAAGGTTTAACAAATCTATCAAAAAATCAGAACAGCGATACGTCCTATTTTTAAAATTAGCTTCCCACCATCCTATACGTGCCAAAGACAGTAGTTTCCTATATTGATTATTTTCTTTTTCTATATGTGTATTCACAGAATATTTTTTACACTTGTTCACTCTTGCGAATGTAAATATTAATTATCAAAAAGACACAAGCTTTTATGATAAAAACAAATTTATTTAAAATCTTTATTCGTATACTCCCCCAACAAAAAACATCTTTTTCTCTCGGTATGGGTTAAAAAGATTTTCATAAATTTGCTTCAAATACAATGTACAATTTTTTATTACAAAAATGATTATGAAACCTCTTTTTATACAATATCCTAAATGCGGAACATGCAGGAAAGCTGCTCAATGGTTGAAAAGCAACCATATAGATGTAACAATTCGTGACATTGTTTCTGACAATCCGACACAACAAGAATTATCGGTATGGATTGAGAAAAGCGGGAAGCCTATACAAAAATTCTTCAATACAAACGGATTACGCTATAAAGAACTGAATCTTAAAGACAAAATTAAAAATACGCAGCAAGAAGAACTTTTACGAATACTTGCTTCTGAAGGAATGTTGGTCAAACGTCCGGTACTAATATCCGGAAATACAGTTCTTACCGGTTTTAATGAAGAAGAATGGTCTAAAGCACTTCTAAAACCAGAAAAAGTTTAGATTGGAAAATTTAGATAGGCCCTAAACAAAGATAATTCCTCAAAAAGTCAACATTTCCCATTTTGTAACTTTATTGTAACATCTTTTTCATTCCTTTGCGTCCGTTAAAAGTACAAAAAGGAACTTATATGGAAACATTCTACTTAGGAATCGTTATTTTTCTTTTCCTATTAGCCATATTCGACTTAGTAGTCGGAGTAAGTAACGATGCCGTCAATTTCCTAAATTCGGCAATCGGGGCAAAAGCCGCACCATTCAAAGCAATCATGTGTATTGCTGCAATCGGGATTTTTGTCGGGGCATCCCTCTCCAACGGAATGATGGATATAGCACGTCACGGAATTTACCAACCAGAACATTTCTATTTTACCGAGATTATGTGTATTCTCATTGCTGTCATGCTTACAGATGTCGTACTTCTCGACATGTTCAATTCATTGGGAATGCCGACATCGACTACAGTCTCTTTGGTATTTGAACTTTTAGGCGGAACATTCGCATTATCTATCATAAAAATCGCCGGTGACCATTCTTTAGAATTCGGACAATTGCTAAATACAGACAAGGCTTTATCCGTGATTCTGGCTATTTTCGTCTCCGTAGCTATTGCTTTCTTTTTCGGTACTGTGGTACAATATATCGCCCGCCTCATATTTACATTCAATTATAAAAAACAGATGAAATATTTCGCTGCAATCTTCGGTGGAATAGCAATAACGACAATTATCTATTTCGTACTGATCAGCGGGCTAAAAGAATCATCGTTTATGACCCCAGAAAACAAACTATGGATAAAAGAAAATACAGGACCTCTGATCTTGTATTGTTTTATCGGCTCTACCATATTGATGCAAATATTCCAATGGATACATATCAATGTATTTAAAGTTATTGTTCTAATGGGAACATTTGCATTAGCTTTAGCATTTGCAGGAAACGACCTTGTAAACTTTATCGGAGTTCCTCTTGCCGGTTATTCATCATTTATCGATTTCAGCTCTCAATCAGGAGCTGATCCCGACACATATTTAATGACTTCTCTTATGGGATCAGCACACACTCCATGGTACTTTCTTGTATCTGCCGGACTTGTAATGGTTATAGCATTATTTACTTCAAAAAAAGCTCATAATGTAGTAAAAACTTCAGTAGATCTCTCACGTCAGGAAGAAGGAGAAGAAGCTTTCGGAACTTCACCCGTTGCTCGAGTTATCGTTCGGTTATCAAGTTCTGTCAACTCCAGCTTGTCCAATATCGTTCCGGACAAAATAAAACGATGGATAGATGCACGATTCAATACAGATGATGCGATTTTAGCAGAAGGGGCAGCATTCGACTTAATAAGGGCCTCTGTAAACTTAGTATTGGCCGGGTTCTTGATAGCAATGGGAACAGCTCTTAAATTGCCACTCTCCACTACCTATGTGGCATTTATGGTAGCTATGGGAAGTTCTCTTGCAGACAGAGCTTGGAGTCGCGAAAGTGCAGTATATCGTATTACCGGAGTATTATCTGTAATAGGCGGTTGGTTTATTACTGCCGGAGCAGCATTTTTTATCTGCTTCTTTGTTACTACTATTATACATTTTGGAGGAACAATCGCTATCATAGCTTTTATCGGGTTGGCTATATTCAGTCTTATTCGTAGCCAATTAGTCTATAAAAAAGCTCTTACAAAACAGAAAGGAGATCCGACCGTACAAAAATTGATGAGCAGTCACGATACACAAGAAGCCCTATCCTTACTCCGAAAACATACCAGAGATGAACTTGGAGCTATACTGGAAGTTGCCTCACAAACTTTTGACAAAACAGTCAACTCGTTTATGTCCGAAAGTTACCGAGGATTACGCAAGGCAATGAATCTTATCGACGATGAAAAAGACCATATCAAAAAAGTAAAACGTATAGGTACGTTAGGAGTTGCTCATCTCGATAATAATACCGCTATTGAGAAAGGATTGTATTATTATCAAGGAAATGATTTTATCAGTGAAGTCATATATAGTATAGGACGCATATGCGAACCTTGTCTGGAACATACCGACAATAACTTCAACCCTTTGCAGGAAGCTCAAAAAGAAGAATTCAAACACATTTCAAAAGGTATTACCGATTTTTTGGAACAAGCACGGAATATTATTCTTCAAAATGATTACACAAATTTTGAAGAGGCCATATCTACTGCAAATCATCTGATCAACAGTCTTGCTCAATTAAAACGTGCCGAGCTGAAACGGATACAAGGACAAACCGGAAGTCTGAAGGTGAGCATGGTATATCTTACAATGATACAAGAAGCTCAAAATGTCGTAGCTTACACCAGCAATTTACTGAAAGTCAGCCGAAAATTTCAAGTAGAAGAATAATTCTTAAACGATTTATAAAAAGAGTCCGGACATTAAATGAACGGACTCTTTTATTTTAAGATAATAAAATACTATACTAAATATAGAATCTTTAAGAGCCTGTTTAATTTCATTCGGGTCAGCTTTGGGAAATTCTTTTGAGAATGTTTTGCCGTTTCTATAAAAGAGGATATCGGATTACCACAAATGAAAACTAAAAAAACAGATTAGAAAAAAACGTAAAGACTGCTTGATAATATTTTTTGACAGAAAATTTAGACTATAGGCTCTAAAACTACCCGAAATGAAAATAACCTTGAATACATTTATTACTGAAAAAAAGTTCATTATCCTGTTTCCGACAATATATTTTCCCTTCACGAGCTAACCAGCCGATAGCAGAAAAAAGATCATCTCGTGTCATATCTAATTTAGAAATAAGTTGACTGACCGAAAATTCAGAACCGCTCTCCAAAAGACTCCATAACATTCCTGCATTTTTTCCGATAGGTATCATTTCCATAGCATTTTTATTTTTAAAGTTCATGTCTCAAGAT